>NZ_JBQTDC010000029.1:0-58588 GCF_052353045.1 Halomonas sp. AOP7-B1-5
TTAGTCCGATAACTAACAATAAAAATACCGTGATTTAACAAAGCAAAGAGGAGCAGGCCCGTGAGTCTTAAAAATGAATCGCGCCGACGATTTATGAAGGGAGCGTTAACCAGCATTCCCGCCGTCACCCTGGGGAGCGGGGTCTCAATCACCGCTCCCGCCAGCGAACCACCGGAACAACTAAGCGACTATCAGCCGGTCTTTTTTGATGCAGACGAATGGGGTTTTATGCTCGCGGCCTGTGACCGATTGATCCCCAGTGACGGGCCTGGCCCCGGTGCTTTGGAAACCAATGTGCCCATCTTTATTGATAGACAGATGGAAGGCAGCTTTGGACATGCCGCTGACTGGTATATGAAAGGCCCCTTTCCTGACAATGTCTCGCCGCTAATGGGCTATCAGTCGTCTCTGCTCCCACGGGAGGTTTACCGGGAGGGGATTGCCGCCACGCGTGACTACTGCGTACGCCAATACGGCCAGGAGTTCACCGCGTTGGATAACGCCACTCAGGAAGCGGTGTTGCAGCAGCTTGAGCGGGAAGACATCACTTTTGAGCGCGTCGGTGCTCTCCAGTTTTTTGTCTTTTTGCTGCAAAACACCAAGGAAGGCTATTTTGCCGATCCCATCCATGGCGGCAACAAGCATATGGCCGCCTGGAAATTTATCGGCTTCCCAGGTGCCCGTGGGGCGTATCTGGAGTGGGTCGACCAACACAATGTCAAATATCCGTTAGGGCCGGTCAGCCTTACCGGCGAAAGGGGATAAGCATGGCGAAAACAAATCCACCGGTTGATGTTGTACTGGTTGGTCTGGGTTGGACCAGTTCGATCATGGGCATGGAGCTGACAGACGAAGGGCTGAACGTGCTGGCGCTTGAGCGCGGTGAAGACCGCGATACCGTGCCGGACTTTGCCTACCCGAAAATCGCTGATGAGCTGACTTATGGCGTACGCTATAAATTGATGCAGCGTCCGGCCAAAAGCACGCTGACGGTCCGTCATGGCCTGGGTGATATGGCGGTGCCTTATCGCAGCCTGGGTTCATTTTTACCCGGCGACGGAGTTGGCGGGGCAGGCGTGCACTGGAACGGGCATACCTGGCGGCCCCAGCCTCAGGAGCTGCGTCTTAAAAGCTACGTCGAGGAGAATTTCGGCGCCGATATCATTCCTGACGAAATGACCATTCAGGATTTTGGCGTGAGCTACGACGAGCTGGAGCCCTTTTTTGATTACTTCGAGAAAGTGGCGGGTATTTCCGGCAAGGCGGGCAACCTTAACGGTGAGATTCAGGAAGGGGGCAACCCATTCGAGGGATGGCGCTCAAACGAGTACCCCATGCCGCCGCTCGCACGTACCTATAACGACACGCTGTTTGCTGATATGGCGCGTGAACAGGGGCTGCACCCTTTTCCCTTGCCCGCCGCTAACGCTTCAGAAGCGTATACCAACCCCTACGGCATGCAGCTTGGGCCGTGTAACTTTTGCGGCTTTTGCGAACGTTATGGCTGTTTAAACTACTCCAAGTCCTCGCCCCAAACCTGCATTCTAGGTGCGCTTAAACGGCGCGAAAATTTCTCTTACCAGGCCAATAGCGAAGTGCTCCGAGTGGAGCTTGATAGCGATGGCAAAAAGGCTACTGGCGTGACCTATATCGATGGCGACGGTAATGAGGTCTTTCAGCCGGCTGACCTGGTGGTGTTGGGCGCTTACTCGCTCCACAACGTACATTTGATGCTGGTGTCGGGTATCGGTACGCCTTATGACCCGGTAAGCGGTGAAGGTGTGGTCGGCAAGAACTACGCCTATCAGATGAACGGCGGCTCAACGCTCTACTTCAAGGATAAGGAGTTCAATCCTTTTATTGGCGCAGGTGGCAATGGTGAAGTTGTTAATGACTATGGCGTCGAACAGATCGATTTTGCTCAGGAAGGCTTCATTGGCGGCTCGTATATCAATGCCGCGATGACCAACGGGCAGCCGATTCGCAACATGCCGCTGCGCTCAGATGCGCCGACCTGGGGCGCTGGCTGGAAGCAGGCGGTGCAGGAAACCTATGGCCACACCATGACGATTGGTTCCCATGGCAGCAACATGGCTTACCGCGACTGCTATCTGGATCTTGACCCCAACTATACCGACGACCATGGGCGCCCGCTTATGCGTATGACGTTTGATTGGAAGGCAAACGACGTGCGCATGACCCAGTTTATGAAGCAGAAGATCGACACGCTCTCCAAGGCGCTGGGCCCGGATGACTACAAGCTCTCGTTCAAGGATTTCGATTCACGCTATGACGTCCGCCCTTACCAGACAACTCATAACGTCGGTGGAGCTATTATGGGATTCGACCCATCCGCCAGCGCGCTGAATCGCTATTTGCAGAGTTGGGATGTCCACAACGTGTTTGTGATGGGTGCCAGTGCCTTTCCGCAGAATATTCAATATAACCCCACGGGGCTGGTCGGCGCTTTGGCTTACTGGTCGGCCAAAGCAATTCGCGAGCAGTATCTACCCAACCCCGGACCTCTGGTCCAAGCCTAAGGAGAGCGACCATGATGATTCATCGACAATGGCGTCAGGGGCTGGCGGGCGTGGGTCTGTTAAGCGTGGCGGCACAAGGCGTGGCGTTCGACCAGGCCGAGATAGAGCGCGGTGAGTACCTTTCCCGGGCGGGCGACTGCGTTGCCTGCCATACCGCCCCGGGTGGCGAACCTTTTGCAGGCGGTCTGGCGGTTGAAAGCCCCTTTGGGGAGATTTTCTCGACCAATATTACCTCCGACCCGGATACCGGGATCGGTAACTATACGCGCGACGAGTTTGCCGCGGCGCTGCGCGATGGCGTACGTAACGACGGTAAAAAGCTTTATCCAGCCATGCCGTACCCCTCCTACTCGTTAATTACCGATGACGATATTGATGCGCTTTATGCCTACTTTATGGAAGGCGTGGCGCCGGTGTCCTATCAGCCGGAGCGTACGGATCTGAGCTTTCCGTTTAATCAGCGCTGGGGGATCGGGCTTTGGAACTGGTTATTCACATCCTCTGAACCGTTTAAGCCTTCTGACGAGCGCAGCGATGAGCTGAACCGCGGCGCCTACCTGGTACAAGGGTTAGGCCACTGTGGCAGCTGCCACACGCCGCGTGGACTGTTCTTCCAGGAAAAGGCCATGAAGGACGAGGGCAGCGATTTCCTTACAGGGGAAACGCTGGAAGGCTGGTATGCGCCGAACTTGCGGGGTAGCGGTAATCAGCGCCATCCGCTTCAGCGCTGGAGCGAAGAGGATATCGTCGCCTATCTGGAAACCGGCCGAAATGATCATAGCGCCGTTGTCGGCGAGATGGCCCCGGTGGTTGCCCACAGCACGTCGCATCTTAAAGAGGCCGATCTCTACGCCATCGCAGGCTATCTCAAATCGCTGCCCGCGGGTGACGGTGATGAGGCACCACGCGATGAACGGGCCGCCGAACAGACCCAAACGATGCTGACCCACGCCGATGTGGATGGCAATACCGGTGCCCGGCTCTATCTGGATAATTGCAACGCCTGCCACTTTGCCAATGGTAAAGGGGCGCCTCAGGTCTTTCCGTCACTGGTGGGCAGTTCACTGGTCAATGCTGAAGACCCCACCGGAATCATTCGCGTGATTCTATCCGGTGCCCGGATGCCTTCGACCGAGAAGCGCCCGGAAGCGCTGGCTATGCCCGATTTTGCCTGGCGGCTTTCTGATGATGAGGTGGCTGAAGTCGCCAACTTCGTGCGCTCGGCCTGGGGTAATGAGGGCGGTGAGGTCAGTGCTGACCAGGTGGCTGATGTACGAGACACGCTGCCGGAAGATCGTCCTACCAGCGCGCCTAGCTATATCGACTAGCGATATTTATTAGCGACATTCACTAGCTGTATTGATTGGTTAGGTTAGACCAGCTAGAACCATACGGTAGGTAGAAACAAAAACGGGTGCCCAAAAGGGCACCCGTTTTACGTGGCTCACGTTAAGCGCGTTTTTTAGCCGCTTTCGTGTCAGGCTTCTGGCTGTCACCGGCATCGCTGGGTTGGGGTAGCGAGGGCAGCGACTTGGCGAGCATTTCCACGCTGTGGCGATAGTAAAGCTGGCTCTTGTTGTGCTCGCCCAGGCTTGCGTAGAGACGGGCAAGCTCGGCGCATACTTCGCCGTTGGGCCGCTGGCGCTGGCTGGCTTCGAAGTATTCCAGGGCTTTCTCCCACTTGCCGGTACGCAAGGAAAGGCGGCCACAGGTCAGCAGCAGCTCCGGATCGTTAGGACGCTCCTGCAGCCACTTCTCGGCTTTTGCCAACTGACGTGCAGCATGCACGTTAAGCAGGCCATAGCGCTTGACTAGACGGGCATCCCAATGATGGTCCAGCGAATGATTTAGCAGGCGTTCGGCAATGGTTTCTTCATTAGCCTGAACCAGCGCGTCGGTATACAACACGATCAGCTCGGTATTACCCCGCAGGTACTCAGGCATATCTGCCCATAACCCGCGAACCCGCTCGATATTGCTTGGGTTTTTGGCTTCAAAAGTAATCAACTCGCGGTACGCCTTGAACTCAAGCTGTTCTCGCTCTTGCGGTGCAATCAGCTTTTGGGCCGCTAAACGAGGCAGCAGCCAGCGCAAGCCTTCCCAATCGTTAACGCTCAAGTGCACCTGCTTGAGCAATTTTAATACTTGCGGGTGATCGCTGAGCTTTTTATCCAAGCGGTTGAGGATCGCCATTGCTTCTTCAGGTTGCTGACGGTCGATCATCAGCTGCGCCTGCATTAAGCCAATCGCAGTGTCGGCGCCTTCAGTGGAAAGCTGCGCCTGGTTCAGGTGCTCCTGGGATTTTTCGTGATTACCCTGATAATGAGCGGCCAACGCGGCTGAAAGATAGTTAACCAGCGGGGTGCTGGAGTCGTCGGCGGCGTGAACCAGGGTTTTTTCAGCTTTTTTCCAGCGGCCCTCGGTTAGCGCAACCAAGCCGCGCACGGTACGCTTCATGGCGCGGCGATTGCGAGCGCGGCCATTCCAGGTACGAAAGCGGCCCACCGGGCGAATAATACCGGTCAGCAGGCGCAGCGCAAAGTGCACCACGATAAAGGCTGCGAGCAGAATGATCAGGCCAAACCAGAAGGAGGTCTGAACCGAGGTGTCACCTACTCGGATTAGCCAGTAGCCGGGGACTGACATCATCAGGTGCCCGAGCAGGGCACCTACTGCCAGACCTGCGACCAGAAGGAGGACGAGTTTTCTCATGCATCACCTCCCTCTTCACCGTTTTGCTGGCGTGATCTAAAGCGGTTTTCAATAAAGCTGGTCATCGCTTGCTGAGAGGCGCTAATGTCCGGCAGTTCCGGTTCAATCTCGGCCTGCTTCAGCTCTTGAAGGCGGGCAATAACGCTCTGGGTCGCTTCACGCTCGACGTCGTAGTAGCCGTTGAGTAACTCAAGCGCCTTGTCGATACTCGCTTCATACAGCGGCTGCTCTTCTTTAAGCAGTGCAAGCTGCGCCTGCTCAATAATCAATCGTAGGCTTTGGCGCAGGTAAGACTCCTGCTCTGGCGTAACCAGCGTTTCCATTGCCTCATCATGATGGCGAATCATCACCAGATCTTTCAGCTCTTCGCCAAAGCGGGCCAGCTGACGCTGGAAGGTACCGGTAGGCGGCTGTTCAATACCGGAGGTTACGGCACGCTCTTCCACTTCTTGCGACAGGCGCAGGCCAGCCACTCGCTCTTGCTGAGCATTGAGTGCCAGGTAAATACCGGTGCGATCCACGCGCGGCACGCCATCCAGCTCGGCAAGTTCGTTGGCAATTTCACGACGCACGGCGGTTAACGCCGGGTTATCGGCATCCGCCAGGCGGGCATCGGCGGTGCGTAGCAGGGCAGCGGCGCCATCAACATCACCTTCAAGCTGTAAGCGCTGGTTAGCCAGGCGTAGCAGGTAGGCGGCTTCAGCGTGCAGCCAGTCGCGGTCGTCGGTGTCCTGGGCTTGAGAAAGCTGGTTCAGTACGTCGTCGAGCGTGCTGTTAACATCGCTGCGATAGCTGTCCAGCTCACCGCGCAGCTCTTCCAGCGTGCCTTCAAGCGCTTGTGTGCGCTCGCTTTCACTGCTTTCAAAGCGTGATTCAAGATCGCTCACGGTTTGCTGAGTGGCGCTGTTTTCAGCCTGCTGGCTTAGCTCATTGATGCGCTGCTGCTGGCTATCCAGACGTTGCCAACCCTGCCAAGCCACCATAATAAGCGCTACGGCCAATATTAGTACTAGTACCAGGGCGATAAGCCCGCCTTTACTGCCTCCGCGCTTACCGCCCCCGCTGTTGGAGGTTGGCGGCGGTGTACCATTACCACCTTTGCCGGATGGGCTGTGAGGCGTAGATGTACTGCCCAGAGTATCTTTTTTAGCGGACGCAGGCTCACTGGTGACAGTCGGTTTGTCGGTAAGCGTCGATGCCGGTTTATCAGTCGTAGGCGACGTACTTGAAGACGCCTCACTTGACGCTGGCTTGGCTGGCGGTGATGCTGCCGCAGGCGTTGCGTTAGAGGTGCCGCCGCCTTTGCCACGTCGACGCGAACGGCCATTTCCGTTCCTGGGTGACTCGTTTGGCGACGTTGTCGCACCACCAGGAGGACGACTTGCTGCCTCGCTGGCGGGTGGAGGAGTAGTGGCTGACGCGGCAGTAGCATCCGATTTGACGCTGTCCTTGGACGCATCAGCGGACGTTTTTTGTACGTCTTCCTGCTCGTTTGGTTGTTTGCTCATCTGTCGCTAGCCCTTAATTAAGTTCCTTGATCGACATCGGCACCCTAAGGGTGACAGGACCTGTTTAACGCAGCTGCCAGGGCAGCCGGCGTTGCTCCCGACGCCACCTTGAGGTCACAAAAACCCAGTGTACCGGCCAGTGTAGCTAAACGGCGACTGGAAACGATTAGCGGTTGGTTCAACGCTGTCTGATCACACCATTTTGCCAGATGTTCAAGCAGTTCGCCGCTAGTGACGATTAACGCTCGATAATCACCGGCTGCCAGGCGCGCCTGCATGGCTTCTGAAGGCGCTCGAAAAACCCGCCGATACACGGCAACCCGGGTAATCGTGGCACCGCGCTCGGCCAGGGTATCGGCCAACAGCGTGCGGCCGCCTTCACCCGCCACCAGCAACACCCGCTGGTTCGCGACATCCTTGAGCGAGGCAAGCGATAAAAGCGCCTCGCTGGTGTTTTCTCCGCTATTTTTTTCAGCATGCTTATTGCTAGTAGGCTGGTTATCAAAACCCGCTGGAGGTATACGTACTCTGACCCCAAGCTGGTTAAACAGTACGTCAGCCGTGGCATGGCCCACACTATAGTAATCAATGCCGACCGGCAGTTGCGGCCAGTAGCGGTCCAATGCGTCACTTAAATACTCGGCCGCGAAAGGGCTGATTACTACCACTTTGTCATACTGATCAATATTGAGCCAGATACTGCGCATGACAGGGTCTTCCGGTAAGGCTTCAAGCGCCAGTACGTCGAGCGATTCTACATAGGCACCCGCAGCACGCAGCGTATTGGCCAGTGCCTCACCCCGTTGACCCGGGCGGCAGATTAAAACCGGCTGTGTCATACGTTGTTGCCGTACACCTCGGCTAAAATTTCGCCTGCACCCTGGTCAAGCAGGTCTTCAGCAATACGTATTCCCAGCGCTTCAGGTTCATGAATCGAGCCACTGCCTTCGGCACGCAGTACTTCAGTGCCTTCGGGATTGCCGACAAGCCCACGCAGCCAAATCGTATCATTGGCTTTATTGAGTACCGCAAAGCCCGCGATGGGTACCTGACAACCACCTTCCAAGCGCGTATTCATGGCGCGTTCAGCGCGTACGCGTGTGGCCGTGTCTGGGTCATCCAGTGGGGCTAGCAGACCAATCAGCTCAGGGTCATGCAGGCGGCATTCGATGCCCAGCGCCCCTTGGCCACACGCAGGCAGGCACACTTCAGGCGGCAGTGCCTGGGCGATGCGCCCATCAAGCCCCAAGCGTTTTAAGCCGGAGGTCGCCAAAATAATGGCGTCAAATTCGCCATCGTCGAGCTTGGCCAGGCGGGTCTGCACATTGCCGCGTAGGTTAAGAATTTCCAGGTCGGGGCGTACTTCGCGTAACTGTAAACCACGGCGCAGGCTGGCAGTACCAATCTTGGCGCCCTCGGGCAATTCATCGACGCTTTTGTAGTGGTTGGATACAAAAGCATCCGTGGGATCAGCGCCTTCTAGAATCACCGAGAGCCCCAAACCCTCGGGAAACAGCATCGGCACATCTTTCATGGAGTGCACGGCGATATCCGCTCGACCGTCCAACATGGCGTCTTCCAGCTCTTTGACAAAAAGGCCCTTGCCGCCAATTTTGGAGAGGGGCGTATCGAGGATCTTGTCGCCTTTGGTGGAAAGCGCCACCAGTTCGACTTCCAAGCCCTCATGTGCCGCCATCAGGCGGTCGCGAACGTGTTCGGCTTGCCACATGGCCAGCTGGCTTTTCCGCGTGGCGATACGCAGTTTGGTGATGGATGACACGTTATTCTCCCTTTGCCGCTGACGCGGCGCGTCAAGCTATGATGTGTCTCATCATAAAGCACCCGGCCACACAGTAAAAATCAGCCGCTTTATTTAAGATAAGCGCCAGATGGTTGAAACGCCATTGAGCTAAATATGCCGTGCCTTTGAACTCAAGCATTCAGGGCAATGACTCTGTTACACTTTCCGCAATCGACTCTTTTGTTTTGTCAGCAGGATATGCCTCCGATGAGCCAAACTACGAATCAGTCCTGGGGCGGTCGCTTCAGCGAGCCCACCGATGCCTTTGTTGCGCGCTTTACAGCGTCTGTGACGTTTGACCAGCGCCTGGCGCGCCAGGATATTCAGGGCTCCATTGCCCATGCCACCATGCTTGCCCGCGTCGGTGTACTTACCGACGAAGAGCGCGATGCGATCATTAACGGTTTGACCGAGATTCAGGGTGAAATCGAGCGCGGCGAATTTAACTGGTCGGTACCGCTTGAAGACGTGCACATGAATATCGAAGCACGCCTGACCGACAAGATCGGCATTACCGGTAAGAAGCTGCACACCGGGCGTTCGCGTAATGATCAGGTCGCCACCGACATTCGCCTGTTCATGCGTGACGAGATCGACGTCATTGAAGTGGAATTGAAGCGTCTGCGCGAAGGCATGATCGAGCTTGCCGACCGCGAAGCCGACACTATCATGCCGGGCTTTACCCATCTGCAAACCGCCCAGCCGGTGACCTTTGGTCATCATCTGCTGGCCTGGCAGGAAATGCTTGCCCGCGACCACGAGCGTTTACTTGACTGCCGTAAGCGCGTCAACGTACTGCCACTAGGTGCTGCAGCACTTGCCGGTACTACGTACCCGATCGACCGCCACGTAACCGCTGAGCTTTTAGGCTTTGACCGCCCGGCGGAAAACTCGTTGGACGCCGTGTCGGATCGTGACTTTGCGATTGAATTCACAAGTTTCGCCAGCATCCTGATGATGCACCTGTCGCGCATGAGCGAAGAGCTTGTGCTGTGGACCAGCGCCCAGTTCAACTTTATTGACCTGCCTGACCGCTTCTGCACCGGCTCATCCATCATGCCGCAGAAGAAAAACCCCGATGTACCGGAGCTTGTGCGCGGTAAAACGGGCCGGGTATATGGTCATCTGATGGGCCTTTTGACGCTGATGAAATCGCAGCCGTTGGCCTACAACAAGGATAACCAGGAAGATAAAGAGCCGCTGTTTGATGCGGTGGACACGGTGCGTGACTGCCTGAAGGCGTTTGCGGATATGATCCCTGCCATCGAGCCGAAAAAAGACAGCATGTATGAAGCGGCGCGGCGCGGTTTCTCGACCGCGACCGACCTTGCCGACTACCTGGTCCGTCGTGGCGTTGCCTTCCGCGATGCCCATGAAATCGTCGGTCAGTCGGTTGCCTACGGCTTGAAGACTCAAAAGGATCTGTCAGAAATGAGCCTGGAAGAGCTGCAGCAGTTCTCCACTATCATCGAGCAGGATGTCTTTGACGTGTTGACGCTTGAAGGCTCGGTTGCTGCGCGTAACCATATCGGCGGGACTGCACCGGATCAGGTGCGTGCCGCGGCTCAGCGTGCCCGCGAAGCGCTTTCTTTACTGCAGGGGCAGGCATGAAAACGCTGGCATGTATCGCGATCATCGCGCTATTAGTCGCAGGCTGCGGTCAGAAAGGACCGCTTTACCTGCCCGAGGATACTTCGCCCGATAACGGTGCTGCCGAGCAGGCTGGGTAAGCGGCTGCAGGAGAAACGAGTTCATGGATCACTTTAACTATCGCGACGGCGTACTCTACGCCGAAGACGTACCGCTCTCACAGATTGCCCAAGAGCATGGTACGCCTTGTTACGTATACTCCAAGGCCACGTTTGAGCGCCATTTTCGCGCTTACACCGAGGCCCTGGGCAGCCATCCGCACCTGATTTGCTACGCGGTTAAAGCTAACTCCAACTTGGCCGTATTGGGTGTATTAGCCAAACTGGGTGCCGGGTTTGATATTGTTTCGGCTGGTGAGCTTGAGCGCGTATTAACCGCTGGCGGCGACCCTGCAAAAGTGGTGTTCTCCGGCGTTGCCAAGCAGCCCCATGAGATGGCCCGCGCGCTTGAGGTGGGTATCAAGTGCTTTAACGTCGAGTCGCGCCCGGAGCTTGAGCGCTTGAACGCCGTGGCAGGCGAGCTGGGTAAAGTCGCCCCGGTGTCGCTGCGTGTGAACCCAGATGTAGATGCGGGTACCCACCCGTATATTTCCACCGGGCTTAAGGACAACAAGTTCGGCATCGCGGTGGACGACGCGCTTGAGGTCTATGAGCTGGCGGCCAGCCTGCCGAATCTTCAGGTTAAAGGGCTTGATTGCCATATCGGCTCGCAGCTAACCGAAACCGCGCCGTTCCTGGATGCTCTGGAGCGCCTGCTGGTGCTTATGGAGCGTCTGCGCGAGCAAGGCATCGAGCTTGATCATCTCGATTTAGGCGGTGGCTTGGGCGTGCCTTACCGGGATGAAAAGCCCCCGCAGCCGTTTGATTACGCAAGCCAGCTTCTGGCTCGCCTGTCGCGCTGGGAAGGCGGCGAGAATCTGATGCTGCTGTTTGAACCGGGCCGCTCGATTGCCGCCAACGCAGGGGTTATGCTGACCCGCGTGGAGTTCTTAAAGCCCGGTGAAACCAAAAACTTCGCAATTGTCGACGCGGCCATGAATGACCTGATTCGCCCGGCGCTTTATCAGGCGTGGCAGGCCATTGTTGCGGTGGATACACGCAACACCCGGCAAACGGCCACTTACGATGTGGTTGGCCCGGTGTGCGAAACCGGCGATTTCCTGGGTAAAGAGCGTGAACTGGCGATTGCCGAAGGCGATCTTTTGGCGGTGCGCTCGGCGGGCGCTTACGGTTTTGTGATGGCCTCGAACTACAACAGCCGCCCACGTCCGGCGGAGCTGATGGTCGATGGCGATACCTGTCACGTGGTACGGCGTCGGGAAACCATGGAAAGCCTTTGGGCGGGCGAGGCGTTGCTACCCGAAGGAGCACGCTGATGCTTTTACACTTCACCAAAATGCACGGCCTGGGGAACGACTTTATGGTCGTGGACCTGGTGACCCAGCGTGCCCGGCTGCGTGAAGATCAGATTCGCCAGCTCGCTGATCGCCGCTTTGGGATTGGCTTTGATCAGCTTTTGATCGTTGAGCCGCCGCGCGACCCGGAAATGGATTTTCGTTACCGCATTTTCAATGCTGACGGCAGCGAAGTGGAAAATTGTGGCAACGGCGCGCGCTGCTTCGCGCGCTTTGTGCGCGACCAGCGCCTGACCCACAAGCATGAAATTCATGTGGAAACCGCCGGTGGTCCGCTGGTATTGAAAGTGCAGCACGATGGCATGGTACGCGTAGACATGGGCCGTCCCCGCTTCAGCCCGGCGGCACTGCCCTTTGAAGCCCCGGGCGACCAGCCGTTGCACGCGCTTGACGTAGCCGGTGAAACGCTGCAGGTCGGCGTGGTATCCATGGGTAACCCGCATGCCGTACTGCAGGTCGAAAGCGTTGAGCAGGCCCCGGTTGAACGCCTTGGGCCGTTGGTAGAAGCCCACCCCCGTTTCCCCAAGCGTGTTAACGTGGGCTTTATGCAGGTCCTTTCGCCCAACCAGATTCGTCTGCGGGTATTTGAACGTGGCAGCGGCGAAACCTTGGCCTGCGGCACTGGCGCGTGTGCCGCCGTTGCCAGCGGTATTCGTCAGGGCTTATTGAAAAGCCCGGTGAGCGTCCATCTACCCGGTGGCGAATTGACCATCGAGTGGCCTGACCCGGAAGCATCTCTGGTCATGGTCGGGCCTGCTACGCGCGTCTTTGATGGCCGCGTCGCGCTAATCAATGATGGTCGCGCTTAACTGATTCAAGGAGAACGGTGATGTCTCAAGCCCCTGAACCGCGCAAGACGCTCGATCCAGATCAAGTAGCATTTTGGCTTGCTCGTCATCCCGATTTTTTTGTAGGCCGTGAAGGACTGCTTCAGCAGCTTAAAGTCCCCCATCCGCATATTGATGGCGCAGTGTCGCTGCTTGAGCGCCTGGTGCTGGATTTACGCAAACGCGCGGAAACCGCAGAAGACCGCCTTGAGCACCTGCTGGAAACGGCGAGGCACAACGAGGCGCAGTATCGGCGCCTGCGGGAAACCCTGATGGTGCTGGTAGAGGCTGATGACCGCGACGCGTTGGCACAGGCCCTGGCCACGCAGTTAAGCGAGCGCTTTGATACTCCGGCAATGGCGCTGTGGTGCCCGGCCACGCTAAGCGATAATGAGCCAGCGATGCCCCAGCCGCCGCGGCATGTGCTGGACCAGCATGCCAGCGCGCGATTAGCCGCATTGTTAGACGGTAAAACCAGCCGCTGTGCCAAGCTGAGTGTCAGCGACTGGAAATGCTTGTTGCCGCATATCAAAGCGCCGCGCAAGGCGGGTTCCTGCGCTATTTCACGCCTTTCGGCAGGGGAGCCGCTAGGCTACCTGCTGTTGGCAAGCCCTAACCCCGAGTGCTATCGCGCCAGCATGGATACCCTGTTTACCGAGTATCTGGGCGATATCGTGGCACGCTTGTTGATCCGCCTGGGTCAGCATGGCTGAGTCGCCTATTGCGGTCGCCGTAACGAGCTACCTGGAAGGGTTAGCTCGTCACGCAAGCCCGGCCACGGTGGCGGCCTATCAGCAGGATTTGCGCGCCCTGTGCCGGTTTGCCGAGCAGCGTGAAATTGATGACCCAGCCACGCTGGACACTGCGCTACTGCGCGCTTTTCTAGGCACCGAGCGTAGCCGTGGGCTGGGAGCCCGCAGCCTTGCCCGGCGCCGTGCAGCACTGTCGCGCTTTGCCGATTATCTGGTTAAACAGGGCATTTTGGCCGATAACCCGGTCGGCCTGCTGCGTACTCCCAAACAGCCTAGCCATCTGCCGCGCCCGGTCGATGTCGATGCCCTCGCGCATTTTCTGGATAGCCCCCACGATGGCTCGCCTTTGGCGGTGCGCGATCAGGCGATGCTGGAGCTTTTTTACTCCAGCGGCTTGCGCCTGGCTGAGCTTGCGGCGCTTGATCTTCATGACCTGCAGGCCAGCCGTGTTCGGGTAATCGGTAAGGGAGGCAAGCCACGCCAGGTGCCCGTGGGACAGCGTGCCCAGCATGCCTTGGCTGACTGGCTAAGCTGCCGGGCAGCGATGGCGCCGGAAGGTGAAACGGCGCTGTTTGTCGGCAAGCAGGGCGCGCGGCTGGGGCACCGGGCGATTCAGAAACGCCTGGCCCAGCTCTCTGTCAGCCGCGGCTTGCCTGAGCATCTGCATCCTCACCGGCTGCGCCACTCGTTTGCCAGCCATCTGCTCGAATCAAGTCAGGATCTGCGCGCGGTTCAGGAGCTTTTAGGCCACGCTAATCTCTCCACCACCCAGGTATATACCCGACTCGACTGGCAGCATCTGGCGACCAGTTACGATTCCGCCCACCCACGCGCCAAGCGTCGCCCTTCTGGAAGTAAACCATGACCGCATTGCAAGCCATCACGTTTGATTTAGACGATACGCTTTGGGATAACCACGGGGTGATGCTGCGTACGGAGGAGGGGCACTACGCCTGGCTGCTTGAGGCGCTGAGCATATGGCGCGCCACGCGTCATGAGGCGCCGTTACCGCTGGGTTATGAAGAAGGCATCGCGGATTATTTACAGCGCCGTCAGCAGTTCGCCAAGGATGTGCCCGAGCGGCGCGGCGACTTTACCTGGCTGCGCCTGCGCGCGTTGGAAGCCCAGCTGGAAGCCGAAGACCTGCCGCGTAGTGCAGCTATTTTATGGGCGGCGGCGGCGATGAATGAGTTTCATCGCCTGCGCGTGCAGGTATCACCGCATCCAGAAGCGGCGGGGTTGCTGTCGGCGTTAAGCGAGCGCTACCAGCTTGCCGCTATCACCAATGGCAATATCCACCTCAAGCGTCAGCCGTTGGCGGCCTACTTTCCGGTGGCCATTGCCGCCGGCGAGCTTTTGGCCCCCAAACCTGATCACACGCCTTTTCTGACCGCACTCTCAAAGCTTAACGTCTCGCCAGAATGCGCCATGCATGTGGGTGACTCCTGGTCGGAAGACATTCTGCCTGCCCAGCAGCTGGGTATGCATGCGGTGTGGGTTTCAAGTGATACCGACCAGCCTTTGCCGCCCAGAGTGCACCGCATTGCGCATATTAAGGAACTGCCGGACGTGCTTGACCGGGTGGAAAGCTCACTGGCCTGAGGTGTCTTCCTCGGGCGTGTACAGCCACTGGTCGAGTTTCTGGGACAGCGTATCGACGCCATCACGCTTAAGCGACGAGAAAAGCTGCACTGACACTAAGTCTTCCCACTCTTTAAGCCGCGAGCGGACCTTTTGCAGCGCGGCGCTGGCGGGGCCTTTTTTCAGCTTGTCGGCTTTGGTCAGCAGAATATGCACCGGCATATTGCGTTGGTCGGCATAGCTCAGCATCATTTGGTCAAATTCGGTCAGCGGATGGCGAACATCCATTAACAGCACCAGGCCGCGCAGGCTGAAACGCCCGCGAAGGTAGTCAGACAGGTGCTTTTGCCATTCGATTTTGACGGCCTCGGGCACTTTCGCGTAGCCATAGCCGGGTAAATCGACTAAGCGTAGCGATTCATTGTTCATTACGCTGAAAAAGTTGATCAGCTGGGTGCGACCCGGCGTGCGCGAGGTACGTGCCAGGCCGTTTTGCTGGGTTAGCGCATTGATCGCGCTGGATTTACCTGCGTTCGAGCGTCCCGCAAACGCCACTTCAGCACCCGTGTCGTCCGGGCAGGTCGCCAGCGTCGGCGCGCTGATGACAAAGCTGGCGGTGTGGTAGTTCAGCCGAACGACGGGGCTATCTTGGGGGGTGGACATGAAATGAATCCTGAAATCGAACCTATAAAACAGTTTGCGTTAACCACGCGTATAATGGCGCGGCACGCTGCGCTGCGACGAATGACCCCGTCAGGCAGGTCAAGCGTTCTGCCAAAGCGGTGATACCTGTGGCCTGGGGCGCTAGTGTACCACCGCGCTTAAGCCAACCGCGACTAATCGGCATGCTGTTGGTTTGGCTTGAATCGGGATGGGTAAACGGTGCCTACCCAGGCGGCGCGAGAACCCTCCATCATTCAACAGGCTAGTGAGTTTGTATGCTAGTTCTCATGCGAGTTGTGATGAGGGTTGTGATGAACGTTTTTATGAAAGTATTTATGAAGGTTTTTATGAAAGTATTGTCGGCGGGTTTAGTGGCTATCTTGAGTAGTGCGGCAAGCGCCTATGCCCAGCCCGAGGCCGACCCAGTTGCGGGTCAGCAAAAAGCCCAGACGTGTGCGGCTTGCCATGGCCCAGCCGGTATCAGCCCTGTTGAAATCTTTCCTCACCTGGCGGGCCAACAAATGTCCTATCTGGCCAAGCAAATCATGGATATTCGTGATGGCGAGCGCATCGTGCCTCAGATGATGGGCATGGTGGATGATTTTTCCGATCAGGATGCCTGGGATGTGGCGGCCTATTACGCCGAGCAGCAAGCCAACCTGGGCCATGCCAAGGCCGATGATGCGGCTCTGTTGGCACGCGGAGAAGCGCTTTACCGCGCAGGCGACAGCCGCCTGGGTATCCCTGCCTGTAGCGCGTGCCATACGCCTACCGGGGCGGGCATCGGTAGCGCCGTTTATCCAGCCATTGCCGGGCAGTATCCTGCCTATACCATTGCCACGTTACGCGCCTTTGCCTCAGGCGATAGGACTAACGATCCTAATGACAGCATGCACGATATTGCTACAAAACTAAGCGATGCTGACATGCAGGCCTTGGCTAACTATCTCTTGGGTCTGCATTAAGGTTTGTTTACTTAATTAATCCGGTTTCCTATCAGCAGGGGAACCTGATAGCGTTATTAGTAGTCCCAGCTTTCGCTTACCCTTGGAGAATTGTCGCTATGATCAAAACGTTATTGGTTGCCCTGACGGGTTTAAGTCTTTCGGCGGCCGTCAGTGCTCAGGAATTGGTAGAAGGCAAAGACTACACGCTGCTGGAATCACCGGTCGCGACCCAGGCCGATGAAGATCAGATCGAAGTTACCGAAGTTTTCTGGTTTGGCTGCCCGCACTGCTACCGCCTGCAAACACCCGTCAACGAGTGGTATGACACATTGGAAGACGATATCAGCGTAGTCCATATGCCGGCGACCATGGGCGGCAACTGGAACACTCACGCCACGGCTTTTTACGCGGCGGAGTCGTTAGGCATTGAAGAAGACCTGCATGCTGATTTTTTTGATGCGATCCATCAGGATGGCCGCAAGCTGACCGATTCCGACGAGATTGCCGAGTTCTTTTCCGACTACGGGGTAAGTGAAGAGGACGCTAAAAAGGCGTTAACGTCTTTTAGCGTACGTAGCGACGTCAACAAGGCCAATAGCCGCATGCGCGAAATGCGCCTGATGGGCGTGCCTGCGCTGGTGGTTGATGGCCGCTTTGTGGTAACGCCAAGCTCAGCCGGTAGCCTTGAGAACATGCCGCAAGTCGCTGAAGCGCTTATCGAGCGTGTACGCACGGAGCGCGAGCAATAAGGTTTTTTTAAACCAGGGAGTCAGGTGATAAGCAGATGGTCGATATGACAGCGATGAACCAGGGAGCCGGGCCATTGCCTCTGCGAGAGCGGGGGCATCTTCGCCTGCTGACCTTTAATTTACAGGTCGGTATTCAGACGTCTGCTTATCATCACTATTTCACTCGTAGCTGGCAGCACTTCTTGCCTAATCCTCAGCGGGTAAAACGCTTGGATATCATGGGGGATGTGCTGGGTCAGTTTGATGTGGTGGGCCTTCAGGAAGCCGATGGCGGCAGCTTTCGCTCCAGCCGTATTAACCAGGTAGAGTATCTGGCAGCCAAAGCCGGATTTCCCCACCACTTTCAGCAGTTGAATCGCAATTTGGGGCGTATTGCCCAGCACAGTAACGGGCTGCTTTCGCGTCTGGTGCCCTCCAAAATTGAAGAGCATCGCTTGCCTGGTATGCTGCCTGGCCGCGGGGCGATACATGTGCGGTTTGGCAACGGCCCCGATGCGCTGCATATCTTTATTGCGCATCTGGCACTTAGCCACCGGGGACGGGTACTCCAGCTTAACTACTTAAGCGAGATTATTGAGCCACTTCGTCATGTGGTCGTCATGGGGGATCTCAACTGTACTCCGGATCAGTTGCATGCCCATGAGCGATTCAGCACCTCGCTGCCGTTGCACCCGGTCAAGCCGCTGCTCAGCTACCCCTCCTGGCAGCCCCGGCGTGCGCTTGACCATATTCTGCTCTCGCAAACTCTGGAAGCGGCGGAAGTGCGGGTGATGGATCATCTATTTTCCGACCACTTGCCTATCGCCGTGGATTTACCGCTTCCAGCGGCCTGTTTGCTGGCTATTGAACAGGCCGCGCCTTCGGTTTCATAAGTCGCTTAGCGGTAATAAAAGGTCGCACAAGCGCGCTTGGGGGATGACGTTCGGCCCAGAATCAGCGATGATTCTGGGCCGTTTTCTTTTCCAGGACATTTAACATGCTCGTCAATGCCCATGAGCCGCGCCTGCTACGCTGGCTCGACTGCGTGACTGAGGGAGTGGGTCGGGCCATTGCCTGGCTGGTTGTGATCATGATGCTTGTGCAGTTCGCCATCGTCGTGCTGCGCTATATCTTCGGTATCAACAGTATCGTGATGCAGGAATCCGTGATGTACATGCACGCCGCTGTGTTTATGCTCGGTGCGGGATGGACGCTACGCCACGATGGTCATGTACGGGTGGATATCTTTTACCGCAAGATGTCAGACCGGGGCCGTGCATGGGTCGACCTGCTCGGCACGCTGTTCTTGCTGATTCCGGTCATGTCGTTTATTGCCATTTCAAGCTTCCACTATGTGATTACCAGCTGGGCCATTATGGAGCGCTCGGGGGATGGCGGCATTCCGGCCGTGTTTCTGCTTAAAACGCTGATTCTGGTCATGGTGGGACTGCTGCTGTTACAGGCGGTCGCGCAGCTTATTCGTCAGGTACTGATTATTCGCGGCAAGCTATCCGGTTCTGCCCCTGTGCATGAGGAGATGGTCTAGTGCTGGCGACTCTATTGGAAGGTATGCCGCTGTTGCTGTTTGCCACGGTATGCGGCGTCTTGATGCTGGGTTATCCGGTGGCGCTTTCACTGGCAGGAACGGCGCTGGCCTTCGCCGGATTAGGCTTTCTGCTCCAGTCGATGGGTGTGCCGGTGCACTTTGAGGCGCGCTGGATGGGCTCTATGCCTAATCGGATTTACGGCATCATGACGAATAACACCTTGCTGGCGGTGCCTTTATTCGTGCTGATGGGCGTGCTGCTTGAGAAGTCACGGGTGGCAGAAACCCTGCTGGACGCGATGACCATGGCGTTTGGTGCCCTGCGCGGCGGCTTGGGTATTGCCGTGGTATTGGTGGGCATGCTGCTGGCGGCGTCTACCGGTATTGTGGGGGCCACAGTCGTTACCATGGGCCTGCTCTCGCTACCTACCATGCTCAAGCGCGGCTACTCGCCGTCACTGGCGACTGGCACTATCTGCGCGACGGGCACCCTAGGCCAGATCATTCCGCCCTCCATCGCCCTGGTGCTGCTGGGTGACGTACTAAACAATGCCTACCAGCAGGCCCAGCTCTCCATGGGTACCTGGAGCCCCAAGACACTCTCTGTGGGCGATTTGTTTATCGGCGCGCTGGTGCCCGGCCTGCTGCTAGTGGTCGCCTATATTATCTATCTGCTTGTGGTGGCGTGGCTAAAACCCAGCACGGCTCCGGCGGCGGATCGAGAAGCGTTGATGGAAGAGCTTGGGCATACCGGCAGCATCTGGCCGCTACTGTTGAAGGGGCTTTTACCGCCCGTGCTGCTGATTATAGCCGTGCTGGGCTCGATCTTGGGCGGCTTTGCAACGCCCACGGAAGCTTCGGCAGTGGGCGCATTCGGTGCGTTGGTGCTGGCTGCGGCCAACCGGAGGTTAAGCTTTTCAATGCTGGGCGAAGTGGTGCGTTCCACCGCTCAGGTGACCAGCATGGTGTTTTTGATCCTGATTGGTGCGGCGCTATTTTCGCTGGTGTTCCGGGCGTTTGGCGGCGAAGAGCTGGTCAACCATATGTTTGATTCCATGCCGGGTGGCGTTTTGGGCGCGACCATTGTGGTGATGCTAGTGATCTTCTTACTCGGGTTTATTCTCGACTTTATCGAGATCACCTTTGTGGTGGTGCCAATTGTCGGCCCGGTGCTGCTCGCCATGGGGCTTGATCCTATCTGGCTAGGCATCATGATCGCCGTTAACCTGCAAACGTCGTTTTTGACCCCGCCGTTTGGGTTTGCGCTTTTCTATCTGCGCGGCGTTACTCCGCAAAGCGTGCCTACTTCGGCCATCTACCGTGGGGTTATTCCGTTTATCGTCATGCAGCTGGCAATGCTGCTGGCGCTGGCGCTATTCCCAGGGCTCGCCACCTGGCTTCCGTCGGTTATTTAGGAGACCCCATGACAAATAGTGTCAATGTATTGACGATTGCGGGCTCCGACCCTTCGGGAGGTGCCGGACTGCAAGGGGATCTAAAGACATTTTCGGCGCTCGGTGTCTATGGTACGAATGTTATTACCGCCGTGATTGCGCAAAATACCTGTGGTGTTGCTTCAGTGTATCCGGTGTCGCCTCAGGCAATCCGCGAACAGCTCGAGACGCTGCTCAATGACGTTAAGCTGGATGCAGTTAAGATCGGTATGGTGGCCAGCCGTGAAGTGGCTGAGGTAATTGCCGAGGTACTAGGCCAACGCCGTCCGCGCTGGATTGTGCTCGACCCAGTCATGGTCGCCAAAAGCGGTGATATTTTGGTCGATGATGCGGGGATTCATGCGGTGCGCGATATCCTGGTGCCGCTTGCCGATGTCATCACGCCTAATCTGCCGGAAGCGGCGGTGCTGCTGGATACCCCCTCTCCCGAGAGCCTTGAGGCCATGGAGTTGATGTTGCCGGGCCTGACTCGCTTGGGTGCGCCCTATGTCGTACTCAAGGGCGGGCACCTGCGCGGCGAAACCTGCCCCGATCTGCTAGCGACACCGACTAGCCATGAATGGCTGCCTGCCTCACGCATTCAGACCGATAACCTGCATGGCACCGGCTGTGCACTGTCGTCTGCGATTGCCGCCTGTTTGGCAAAGTTGCCGGCTGACGCCCCTGACGATGCGACTGTCGCCGCCATTGGTGATGCCAAGCGGTGGCTGCATGCCGCGCTTGAAGCCAGCGTGCGTCTTAGCGTGGGTAAAGGCCGTGGGCCGGTACATCACTTTCATGCCTGGTGGTAATGCGCTTCAAGTGCGCTTTAAAAACTAAATGCACTTTAAAACGTACTTTGAAACGTACTTAGCTTGCGGGATATGGCTTCGCCCACCATGCTGAGGGGTGTCTGTGTGACGACGACTGCCTAACGGTTTGGATGCTTGTTCGAGGAGCGTTATGCCATGACCCGCACGTTTGTGTTTGCCACCGACCTCTCCGCTGATAATCGCGCTGGCTTCGCCCGCGCACTGCGCCTTGCGTATGCCCAGCACGCCCAGCTAGACGTACTGCACGTACTCGACCCCTATCTACCGGCCCATCTGCTTCAGGCGCTGGAGCAGGCGGTAAACGAGCATATTGGCGCCACACTGACCGATATCCGCGAAGACTATGCGCTTGAAGCGCCCAAAACCGTAGTGCAAACCGTGATTGGTGAGCCCCATGTGGAAATTGTGCGTAAGGCCCATGAGCAGCAGGCAGAACTCATTGTGCTGGGCATGCACCGTAAGCGGGGCCAGCCAGAACTGCTGGCGGGCACCACGCTGATGCGCGTATTGCGCAGCGCGCCATGCCCGGTGGTGGTAGTGCGCCACGTACCTACCCAACCCTGGCAGCACATCCTGATTCCGGTAGATTCCTATTTGGCCGCACGCCAGACCCTGATCGAGGCGTTAAACCGCTTCCCCGAAGCCAAGTTGACGTTGCTCCACGCCTGGACGCTGCCGGGTGAAGGCGAGCTTGGCTCAGAGGTCTATTACGCTCAGTGGCGCGAGCAGGAAGTGGCGCGCTTGCGTGAGATGCTCAACAGCGAAATAGCGTGCCTGGTACAAGATAGAGACGGCGCCCCCGATATCGAGCTGGTACTCGAACCTGGCACACCGTGCGATGTCGTCAAAGACTATATCAAGTGCCACTCGCCTGATTTGGTGATAATGGGCAGCCGAGGCCAGCCTTATCACACCAGCCAGCTAACCCTGTCGCTGCTGAGTGAGCCGCACTGTGACTTGATGCTGTATCGTGCCTGGTAAGACTGGCGAGAAAGGTATAGGTACACTAAACCTTTTAGCTTATCAGGAGAGGGAGCGTTGAAGGTACTCATACAGCGAGTTAAGCAGGCGAGCGTAGTGGTGGAAGGGCAGACAATCGGCGCCATTGATCAGGGGCTTTTAGCGCTGGTCGGCGTTGAGCGAGACGACAGCGACGCCGCGGTTGAAAAAATGCTGCATAAGCTTTTGC
Organism: Halomonas sp. AOP7-B1-5; assembly: GCF_052353045.1. NCBI lineage: Bacteria > Pseudomonadati > Pseudomonadota > Gammaproteobacteria > Oceanospirillales > Halomonadaceae > Halomonas > Halomonas sp. AOP7-B1-5. The sequence continues at coordinate 22,125 of NZ_JBQTDC010000029.1, forward strand.
ACTACCGCGTGTTTAGCGATGCCGACGGCAAGATGAACCTAAATCTTCAGCAGATCAACGGCGGATTGCTGCTGGTCTCGCAGTTTACCTTGGCCGCCGAGACGCGAAAGGGCCTGCGCCCCGGCTTTTCCAGCGCCGCTGCCCCGGCTGAGGGAGAGCGGCTATTTAATCAGCTGGTTGCCAAGGCCCAGTCAGCCTGGCCGAACGTCGCCACCGGACAATTTGGCGCCGATATGCAGGTGGCGCTGGTTAACGACGGGCCGGTTACCTTTTTACTAGAAAGCTAGACTGAGTGCGAAAAGCCCTGCGCTAAGCGTTTTCACTGGCAAGAAGCTCCGCCTCCATGGCTTCCAACGACTCTTCAGCCGCTAACCACTGCTGCTCGGCACGGTCTAATCCGGCCTTGATATCAGCCTGTTTAGCGAGCACTTCCGTCAGTTGGGCTTTGCGGCTGCTGTCGGTGTATAGCTCGGGGTCGGCCAGGATGGTTTCTACTTCTTCCAGCGCTGCCTGCGCCTTTTCCATGGTTTTCTCAGCCTGGTCGCGCTCCTTTTTCAGCGGACGCAGCTTTTCGCGCAGTTCAGCGGCCGCCTTGCGTGAGGCTTTGCGCGCCTCGCGGCTATCGCCACTGGGCTGCTGGTTCTGGCGCTCGGCTTTTTCGCTGCGCGAATCGCGGCGGCTCTCTTCAAGGCGCGCTTTTAACCACGCGCGATAATCCTCAAGGTCGCCGTCGAACGGTTCAACCCGATTGTCCGCCACGCACCAGAACTCATCGACCGTAGCTCGCAGCAGGTGACGGTCGTGAGATACCAGAATGACCGTGCCTTCAAAACCGGCCAGTGCCTCGGTAAGCGCTTCGCGCATTTCCAGGTCCAGGTGGTTGGTAGGCTCATCCAGCAGCAGCAAATTGGGCTTTTGCCAGGCGACCAGCGCCAGTGCCAGGCGCGCCTTTTCACCGCCTGAGAACGTGGCCACTTCGCCAAAGGCGTCATCGCCCTTGAAGCCAAAGCCGCCCAGGAAGTTGCGAATCTCCTGGTCGCTGGCTTTAGGGGAAAGGCGCTGGACATGCACAAACGGGGTCGAGGTGACGTCCAGGCCTTCCAGCTGGTGCTGGGCAAAGTAGCCAATCGCCAGGTGCTCGCCGGGGATGCGCTTGCCGTTTAACAGTTCAAGCTCACCGGTCAGGGATTTGATCAGTGTCGATTTGCCTGCCCCGTTAGGCCCCAGCAGACCAATACGGCTGCCCGGCAGCAGGGTGATATTGACCTTGTCGAGCTGAACGGTGTCGCGCTCTTTGCCCCGGTAGCCCAGCTGGGCCTGGTCGAGCACCAGTAGCGGGTGCGAGGTCTTATCGGCGGCCGGTAGCGTAAAGTGAAAGGGCGAATCAACGTGGGCGACGGCAATGTCTTCCATGCGCTCCAGCATTTTTACCCGGCTTTGCGCCTGCTTCGCTTTGGTTGCCTGCGCCTTGAAGCGGGTAATAAACCGCTCGATCTCTTCCCGGCGGGCCTGCTGCTTTGCCGCTTCCGCCTGCTGCAACGCCAGCTTCTCGGCACGGGTGCGTTCAAAGCGGGAGTAGTTGCCTCGGTACAGCTCCAGCGTTTGGTGGTGCATATGCACGATGTGGTCACATACCGCATCCAGAAAATCGCGGTCGTGAGAAATCAGCAGCAGCATGCCGGGGTAGCGGGTCAGCCACTGTTCAAGCCAGAGCAGCGCGTCGAGGTCCAGGTGGTTGGTAGGCTCATCGAGCAGCAGTAAATCCGAGGGCATGAACAGCGTACGCGCCAGATTGACGCGCATCCGCCAGCCGCCGGAAAAGTCGGATAGCGGGCGCGCCAGGTCAGCCTGCATAAAGCCAAGCCCCACCAAAAGCTGTGCGGCGCGAGACTCGGCGCGATAGCCATCCAGGGTTTCGATTAGCCCGTGAAGCTCGGCTTCGCGATGTGCTTCGCCCGCCTGTTGGGCGGCCAACAGCGCGGCCTCTGCTTGACGCAGGGCATGATCACCGTCGAGAACATATTCAATAATCGGGCGGTCAAGCGCCTCTACTTCCTGCGCCATATGCGCAATGCGCTGGCCGCCGCTCATTTCAACGTCGCCTTGGTCAGGGCCCAGTTCATTCAGCAACAGCTTGAATAAGCTCGATTTACCAGCGCCATTTGCCCCGATAATGCCTGCCTTGATGCCATCATGTAGCGTTAGGTCAGCGTTATCGAGTAGCGTTTGCTTGCCGCGTTGCAGGGCGACTTGGCGCAGTGCGATCATGCTCTCTCCCTAAAAAGTGGGTAAACCAATGCTTGATTCTAACCGATTGCGCCGCTTGGAGCAGGCGCCGCTATGGGATTTTGCCCTAGCGTTTTATGCCGAGCCCGGTATAGAGAGCGCCTGCCTGACATTGCAGGACTCGCTTGGTGTGGATGTATGCGAGATTTTATTGCATAGCTGGCTGTTTGTGCATGGGTTTGAGGCGCGACCCTATGCCCTTGCAGTAGAGCGTGAAGAGCGCAATATTTGGCAGCGCGAGATAACCCAGGTATTGCGTCATTTGCGGCGCACGTTAAAGCCACAGGCGCTGCAAAGTTCATCTATTGCCACTCTTCGCCAAACCATTCAGCAGGCCGAACTCCAGGCCGAACGTGAGAACCTTCAACGCTGGCAAACATGGGCGATGCAGATGTTTGAAAACAATCCGCATTTAACAAAACGTGCTGAAAATATACAAAATGTTGCACAATGGCTGCAGGATAGGCTGTTTTTCGGCGAACTTGACAAGCATTGTCCGTCTGGGCAAAGCGCGCGCGAGAGCGTGTCGCAAGCCTGGCAAACCCTGGCCGCCCGGCTTGACCGCTTTGAATGAGCGCGCTAGCCTAAAATCAAGCTGCTTTTGATTAACCATTCGTTATACGTCCGCTGGCTGACAGCAGTGAATAACGTTTATGCAGGTCAGCGAAGGTAAAACCAATCGTTAAAGTGCGTTTCTCAACGCTGAAAACAAAAGCAGAATCTTGCGCACTCGTATCGCGCTTACCACTGCAAGGGGAACATCGCATGAAGGCAAGCAAGTTAATAACGACGGCTAGCGTCGGCGCATTGCTGTTGGGCATGACAGCAGCTGCACAGGCGGATAACTGGCGCTACGCGCATGAAGAGTACGAAGGCGATGTACAGGATGTGTTCGCCTACGCGTTCAAAGAATATATCGAAGAGAATTCCGACCACACGCTGCAGGTTTACCGTTTTGGCGAGTTGGGCGAGTCGGACGACATTATGGAGCAGACGCAAAACGGCATCCTCCAGTTTGTTAATCAGTCGCCTGGTTTTACCGGTGCGCTGATTCCTGAAGCGCAGATTTTCTTTATTCCCTACCTTCTGCCTACGGATGAAGAAACGGTCCTCACGTTCTTCGACGAAAGCAAAGCCATCAATGAAATGTTCCCTGAGCTTTACGCCGAGCAAGGCCTTGAGCTTTTGAAAATGTATCCTGAAGGTGAAATGGTCATCACCACTAACGAGCCGATCAGCTCGCCAGAGGATATGAACAATAAAAAAATCCGTACCATGACCAATCCGCTGCTTTCCGAAACCTACGATGCATTTGGCGCAACACCGACGCCGCTGCCGTGGGGTGAAGTGTATGGCGGTCTGCAAACCGGTATTTTGGATGGTCAGGAAAACCCGATTTTCTGGATCGAGTCAGGCGGCCTGTACGAAGTCTCTCCGCACCTGACGTTTACCGGCCACGGTTGGTTCACAACCGCGATGATGGCAAACCAGGACTTCTATGAAGGTCTTTCTGAAGAAGACCAGCAGTTGGTTCAAGACGCATCCAATGCTGCTTACGACCACACTATTGAGCACATTAAAGGCTTGGCCGAAGAAGCGCTGGAGAAAATTCAGGCCGCTTCCGATGAAGTGACCGTTACTCGTCTGGATGAAGAGCAGATCCAGGCATTCCGTGATCGCGCGCCGCAAGTGGAAGAAGCCTTCCTCGAAATGACCGGAGAAGACGGTGCTGAGCTGCTTGAGCAGTTCAAAGCCGACCTTGAAGCCGTCAGCAACGAGTAACCGTAACATTTCCGCTTTGGCGGATAGGGTGACTCATCAAGGGGCAGCCAGGCTGCCCCTTTTTTATGGGCCTAAGGGCGCTGAGAGCAGGCTTGAAAAGTGTAGAAAGCGTTGGAGAATAGTTTTCCAATCTTGACGCAAAAAAGCCAAGCACCCGTTACGCTAAGAAAGTGGCGATGCGGTTTCATCACTACTGGTTTCATCACTACTTTTTCACTATCGCTATTTCATCAATGCAATCGTGAGCGTGGAATGATCATGATGTTGAGCGGGCTGTGAGCGGTTGTAAGCCACAGCCATGCTGCCAAAGGGGGAGTCCTGCCATGACCGATGAAGAATCCGAAAAGAACTACCACTCAGGTTTACCCGGCATATTAGGGATAATCGACAATGCAATTAGCAAAATCGAGTCAGTGATTCTGGCGCTAGGGGTTTTGCTAATGGCGCTGAATACGGTTACCAACGTTGTGGCCCGTTTTGTGTTTGGCAACAGCATTATGTTTTCCGGCGAGCTTAACCGCATTCTAATCATCATGATTACGTTTGCCGGTATTGGCTATGCGGCGCGCCATGGGCGTCACATTCGTATGTCGGCAATTTATGATGCGTTGCCGGTAGGTGGGCGCAAAGCTCTCATGATCTGTATTGCGCTATTTACCTCGATGATCATGTTCTTTCTACTTTATTACTCTGTCGTTTATATCCTGGATCTGTATAGCAAGGGGCGGGTGCTGCCCTCGCTAAGCTTGCCGGTCTGGATTATTTACCTGTGGGTGCCAATGGGTTTTTTGATCACCGGTATCCAATACCTGCTGACCGCGATCAAAAACTTCACTTCGCATGATGTGTATCTCTCAACCGGCGTTGTGGACGGTTATAAAGATACTGAAACCGAAGTTTGACGTAGGGCATCGCACTCTAGGGGAATAGTTATGACGACAATAATGGTAGTCACCATGATTGCCCTGCTGCTGCTGGGCTTTCCAATGATGGTGCCGCTGATTACGGCGGCAATCATCGGCTTTTATATGATGTTTAATGGCTTCGGCCAAATGGATACGCTGATCCAGCAAATGATGGCGGGCATTCGTCCAGCGTCGCTGATTGCCGTGCCCATGTTTATTCTCGCCGCGGATATTATGACGCGCGGCCAGTCAGCTAACCGTCTGATCGATATGGTGATGTCGTTTATCGGCCATATTAAAGGCGGGCTTGCGGTAAGCACGGCGGCGTCTTGCACGCTTTTTGGCGCTGTGTCCGGTTCCACCCAGGCTACAGTGGTGGCGGTTGGTTCGCCGCTGCGCCCGAAAATGCTGAAAGCGGGCTACTCCGACTCATTTACCCTGGCACTGATAATCAATGCCAGCGATATTGCGTTTCTGATCCCGCCGAGTATCGGCATGATCATCTACGGGGTTATTTCAGGCACTTCGATTGGTGAGCTGTTTATCGCCGGTATTGGGCCAGGATTGCTGATTTTGTTCATGTTTTCAGCCTACTGTATCGTTTACGCGATAGTCAAAGACGTACCCACGGAAGAGCGTGCCAGCTGGAAGGAGCGCGGCGTTGCCGTGCAAAAGGCGCTTTGGCCGCTGGGCTTCCCGGTTATTATCGTCGGTGGGATTTATGGGGGTATTTTCAGCCCCACCGAGGCCGCTGCCGCCTGTGTGCTTTACGCCATTCTGCTGGAGTTTGTGGTATTTCGTTCGCTCAAAATGAACGATATCTATGCCATCGCCAAGTCCACCGGTTTGATTACGGCCGTGGTGTTTATCCTGGTGGCGGTAGGCAACAGTTTCTCGTGGATCATATCCTTTGCTCAGATCCCCCAGGCGATTTTGGAATCGGTCGGGGTGAATGACGCAGGGCCGACCGGCGTTCTGATCGCGATTTGTATCTCCTTCTTTATCGCGTGCATGTTCGTTGATCCTATCGTGGTCATTCTGGTTTTAACGCCTATCTTTGCTCCCGCTATTGCGGCGACAGGCCTGGACCCCGTACTGGTGGGTATCCTGATTACATTGCAGGTGGCCATAGGATCGGCGACACCGCCGTTTGGGTGCGATATCTTTACCGCCATTGCGATCTTTAAGCGGCCTTACTGGGAGGTTATTAAAGGCACGCCTCCGTTTATCTTTATGCTGATCCTGGCGGCCGCACTGCTGATTATGTTTCCGCAAATTGCGCTGTTCCTGCGTGATGTGGCCTTTCGCTAACTTTCCACAAGGAGAATTGCATGTTTAATCGCATTTTAGTCCCGGTGGATGGATCAAAAGGGGCCATCAAAGCACTCGACAAGGCGGTTGGGCTACATATGCTAACGGGCGCCGAGCTGTATTTCCTGTGTGTATTCAAGCATCACAGTTTGCTTGAGGCGTCGCTTTCTATGGTACGCCCAAGCCAACTGGATATACCCGATGACGCGTTAAAAGAGTACGCTACCGAGATTGCCGTGCATGCCAAGTCCTACGCGATCGATAGGGGAGCTGAAAGTAGCTGCGTTCGCGCTTTTGTGAAAGGTGGGCGCCCGTCACGCACAATCGTCCGCTTTGCCTGGAAGCGGGAGTGCGATTTAATTGTGATTGGTGCGCAGGGCACCAACGGTGAAAAAAGTATGCTGTTAGGTAGCGTTTCTCAACGGGTGGCCGGTGCGGCCCACTGTCCGACGCTCGTTGTGTAATCTGGTGCAAACCTCTGGATAAACACGCTGTCCTATTTTTTGAAGTACTCTAAATATTTTTGAAGCACCCTAAATATGGCGTATCACGCCGACGAATAAGGTTATTTTTTAATGAAAACACTGCTCTCTACAACGGCCCTGACCAGTCTGCTTTTGGTGGCGCCTTTTGTTGCCGCCGCCCCTGATACAGACGAGCAGCGTCTTGCCTACAGCCTTGGCGTTACGCTTGGCGAAAGCATGAAGGCCGATATCGAAGACCTGGACCTGGACGCGTTTAACGATGGCATGCGCGACGTGTTCGAAGACAATGACTTGGCACTCAGCGAAGATGAGATGGTTGAGTCGATCATGGCCTTCCAGGCACGCTCGCAAGAAGCGCGTGAACAAGAAGCGGCCGAAATGGCCCAGCTAAACCAGGAAGAAGGCGATGACTTCCTGGCGGAAAACGCCGAGCGTGAAGGTATTGAAGTAACCGAGTCGGGCCTGCAGTACGAAGTGCTGGAGTCGGGCGATGGTGAAACACCTGGGCCTGAAGATACCGTGGAAGTGAACTACGAAGGTATGCTGCTCGATGGCACCGTATTTGATAGCTCGTTTGAGCGTGGTGAACCGGTAAGCTTCCAAGTCAATCAAGTGATTGAAGGCTGGCAGGAAGCCCTGCAGCTGATGAGCGTTGGCGACAGCTGGATGCTATACATTCCCGCTGACCTTGCCTACGGTGAACACGGCCAGGGCCCGATTGGCCCCAACGAAATGCTTACCTTCCGCGTTGAACTGCTAGGCGTCGAATAACCTATGTTCCTGGCCCCAGTGGTTGCCCGTTACACCAGTTTCATACTCTTGGTAGGCGGGCCTCTGGTGGCCAGTGCTGCTGAAACACCTGATCGCTTGCCTGCGCTAAATGCAATGGCTGAACAGGCAAGCGTAGTAGGCGTATCTTCGGGTGGTTATATGGCCACCCAGTTAGCGGTTGCCTGGCCTGAGCGCTTTAGTGGCGTTGGGGTACTGGCGGCGGGGCCTTGGGGGTGTTCCCAGGGTTCGCTAAGCGTGGCGCTTAGTCAATGCATGATGACGCGTGGTGGCCTGCCTGATCTTGAGGATCTTGAAGACCGCCGCGAGCGTTATACGCAAAACGAGCAGGCGGGCGATCAGGCAGCCCTTGGCAAGCTAAGAGCTTTTATCTGGCATGGCGGTGCGGATAACGTTGTTGATCCCGAACTGGTTGAGCTTTTGGCCGGGCAGTGGCGGCAGTGGCTGGCAGCGCCTGAACAGTTAAAGGTCGTGCGCAATCCAACAGCAGGACACGGCTGGCCGGTGCGTCTTCACGAAGAGGAGACGGTTGGCCCCCATGAGCTGGGGAACTGCCGTCAGGGCGGGGGAAGCCATGTGCTCGCCTGCGATGAAGACGTCGCCCGCGAAATGCTCGACTGGCTATACCCAGAGCGCGAAACGGTGAGTCCAGAGTCAGGTGAACTGGTCGCGTTCGATCAGTCAGAGTTTGCCGTCAAGGGGCTGGCGGATACCGGGTATCTATTTATCCCCGCTTCCTGTGAAGATGAAGCCTGCCCGGTCACGATTGCCCTGCACGGCTGCCAGATGAGCACTAATGCCATCAATGACACCTTCGTCAGTCACAGTGGATTAAATCACTGGGCCGCAAGGCATCGCCAGGTAGTGCTTTACCCGCAAATCGACAGTAGCTTATCCAATCCGCAAGGGTGTTGGGATTGGTGGGGATATGCCGAAAGCCTTTGGCAGCAGAATCCGCTCCACGATACCCGTGAAGGCAGCCAGGTGAGCGCGCTGATAGCCATGCTCGACCGATTGCAAACGGCCTCTATCGACGCCGACTAAGCTTTTTTCTGGCACATTAACGTCAAGCCGACTTTGATCTCCCTTTTGGGATATCAAGGATGACGCGTGCCTGCCATAGGCATAATGGCTTGAGAGGCGGCTTTTGCCGATCTGTCGATATTGATCTGCAGTGTTAACCTCCCCCCATCGCCCAAAATAGCTGAGCAGGCCTGACCATTAAGGTCGCAGATAGCCATTGTGAGGTGCCCCGCAGTCGGGTGGCCATCGTGCAGACGATGAAAAAACACATACCAAGTACAGGCCGCCAGCGCTAAGGCGGTGGTCAAAATCAGTACCTTGAGTCCCTTAAAACCCGCAAAGTAAGCAGGTTGAGGCAGTATTTTCATGGCAGAATATCGCTACGCAAGCCGTCAGACGGGGATTCGTCTCATGGTAACAGTAAATGTGTCGATGTCGTTGTGCTGTGATGTCGCAGGTCATAAGGAAACCCCATGGAGAGTATTACCGCTGCGTTAGGGCCTTTGTTTCTTTTGATACTTTTTGGCGCAGCGCTGGGTTACTGGCGTTGGCCGTCCCCGGGTTTTTGGCCCGCTATGGAGCGATTAATCTACTTTGTGCTTTTTCCAGCCATGCTGGTGGGGACACTTGCTACCGCCGATGTCAGCCAGGTACCCGTGGGGCGCTTAGCCCTAGTATTGTTAGGCGCAATAGCATTTTTTGGGTTGCTGATCTGGTGGCTACGCCATTGGTTACAGCTAACACCCGCAGCGTTTACCTCCGTGTTTCAAGGAGCGGTGCGCTTTAACACCTATGTTGGCGTAGCAGGGGCGGCAGCGTTGCACGGCGAGTTAGGAGCAACGACTGCTGCTGTAGCCGTGGCGTTAATGGTGCCCGTGGTTAACGTGATATGTGTAGCAAGCTTTGTCGCTGCGGGCACGTTAGGCAGTGCCAGTATGGGAAAAAGCGTGATGGCGCTGGTGAAAAACCCGCTGATACTCGCTTGCTTGACGGGCATTGCGTTAAACCTGACCGGTATTGGTCTGCCTGGGTGGAGCCAGGATACCGTGGGCCTTCTGGGACGAGCCGCCTTGCCGCTGGGGTTGATTGCCGTGGGGGTAGCCCTGCGCCCGGCAGCGCTATTGCGGATCGACCGCGGCCTGCTCGCCACCAACAGTATTAAGCTAATGCTGATGCCTGCATTGGTATTGGTACTGGCGTGGGCATTAGGGCTGGACACGATTAGCCGAGACGTTGCGCTATTGTTCGCTGCCCTACCTACTGCCACTTCAGCCTACATTCTGGCCCGCCAGCTGGGCGGCGATGCCGAGCTAATGGCGGCCATTATTACCGGGCAGACCTTGCTCGCCATGCTCTCACTACCGCTATGGCTACAGTTAGCCGGCTAAGATGCAAAAATAAATAAAAAGTATTCGCATTTGTATTGACGAGATAAATACGAATGCTTATATTGTCTGTGTAGCGTTTAATGAGTCGCTACAGACCACGACAGATAACCGCCAGTTTTTTGTCATGGTTTCTCCCTCTCATTGCTAGTCACGGTCTTTTGCCACTCCCTTGGAGTGGCTTTCTTTTTTCTAGGCCTGCAAATTTCTATGCAATGAGAAAATGTTTATCTTCTGTCGGAAAGTACTTCCATCTGTCGGAAAGTACCTAGCTTCTGTCGATATATTAACGTTCCATCCAGCCATTTAGTTCGTCTAGAAACTCAAGGCACTGATTAAGCTGCTCAATTTCTATAAACTCATCGGGTTTATGGGCTTGGCGAATAGAGCCTGGGCCAAGAATGACCGACGGGATGCCGCCATCGATCTCGAACACCCCGCCTTCAGAACCATAAGAAACCTTGCCGCCACGCCCCGGAAGAATGGGTTCAAGCTTTTTAAACATCGCGCTGCCAGTGGCATCGCCCATGGCAGGGTAGGCAAACAGCTCTTGCCATTCAATGGCGGAATCTGATGATTGGCGCTGCATTTCGGGCAGTAGGGCCGACTCAATATCGTTGATCAGGGTTTGAATATCCGTGGCGGCTGCTTCTTGATCAATGCTGCGCAGCTCGAAGATAAAGCTACACGTGTCGGGGGTAACGTTGGTTGCCACACCGCCTTCAATAATGGTGGTAAGGGTGGTGGCATGAGGAACGGTAAAGTCGTGATCGAAAGGGCCATCCTGCTCATATCGTCGTGCTCGTTCAGCGATCATGGTGATGATACGTGAGGCATACTCGACGGCATTGACGTGCTGGGGAGAAAACGAGGAGTGACCGCCTTCGCCGCGCACCGTCACTCGCATGGCGATCTTGCCTTTCTGGCCGTTGATCAGCTTCATTTCGCTGGGCTCGCCAATAATCGCCAACGCCGGTGGTGCTTTCAGTTCTGATAAATAGCGTGCGATGGCGGGTGCCCCCAGGCAGCCCACTTCTTCATCGTGAGAGAAACAGAAATAGACGGGGCGCTGTAGTTCAGCGTTGGCAAACGCCGGTGCTGCCGCCATGACGCACGCTGCAAAACCTTTCATGTCGCAGGTGCCGCGACCAAACAGGCGACTGCCGCGCTGCTCCATTTTGAAAGGGTCGCTTTGCCAGCTCTTCGGGTTGGCAGGCACCACGTCCGTATGACCAGAGAGAACGATGCCAGGTAGGTCGGCTGGGCCCAAGCGAGCGACCAGATTGGCTTTCTCACCGCTCTTATCCGGTAACACCGTCACGTCCGCGCCTAGATTGGTGAAGAATCTCTCCATGTAGTCAATAATTTCGAGGTTGGAGTACGCGCTCGTTGTGTCGTAAGCGATCAGGTCGGCAAGGTGTGATATTGAAGCTTCCAACTGCGGATGAGCATTCGGCATGGCACTAGCTTGCATGGTTAATCCTCGGCAATAGGGGAATCGTTGGCTCAAACCTGGGTTTTTTTAAGTTGCTGACGAATCGTTACTACCACCACAAATATCGCCAAACACGCGAATAACCAGGTGATCGGCGATGACACCAGAATGCTGGGATCACCACGAGATAGAGCAAGGGCGCGACGCAGGTTTTCTTCCAGCATTGGGCCAAGAATGAACGCGATTAAAAAGGGCGCGGCGGGAATGGCGAACAGGAACATGAAAAAGCCAAATACGCCCATCGCCAGCAGCACGATGACGTCATACATGCTGTTGGAGATCGAAAAAATACCGAATACGCACAGGGCGAGGACAATCGGCGCCATCAAGCCAGGCGGAATACGTGAGATATGCGAGAAAAAGCGCATCGTTGCCTTGCCGGCCCCAAACAGCAAAACGGATGAGAACAGCATGCCAATAAACAGCATGTAAACCTCATGAAGGTTGTTCTCAAACAGCATGGGGCCTGGGGTCATGCCGTGAATCATAAAGGCGCCCAGCATCACGCCCGTAATCACATCACCTGGTACGCCCAGGGCTAATAACGGAATCATGGTGGAGCCACAGCAGCCATTATTGGCAGACTCTGATGCCGCAATGCCTTCCAGTTCGCCTTTACCAAAGTTTTCGCGGTTCTTTGAACTACGCTGTGCTTCGCCGTAGGAGGAGAAAGCCGCCGCCGAAGGGCCAATGCCGGGAATGGCCCCCATCACGACCCCGATCATGCTGCCTTTGAGCATTGCCTTTAATGAACGGCGCAGCTCATCGCGTGTTACCCGGTTATCGCCCAGCTGCATGGGCTTATGGCTTTGGTTGTTGCGAAACACAATAATCTTTAGAAGCTCAGGAATCGCAAACAGGCCAATCAGCACGGGTGCCACGGCCAGGCCGCTCTGCATATCCACCGTCAGGTCAAAGCGGAAAGAACCGTACATATCTTCCCCCACGGTGGCCAACAAAAGCCCCAGGCATGCAGAAACCAGCCCAAGCAGAAGTGAGCGCCCGGATACGCCAGCCACGGTAGTAAGCGCAAAAATCATCAGCATGAAATATTCGGGAGGACCGATACGCAGTGCGAGAAGCGCCAGTGGCGCGGCGATAAAAATCAGTGAAAGGTTGGAAATAAAATCCCCGGTACATGAGGAGTAGAGCGCCATGTTAAGGGCTTTGCCCGCCTTGCCCTGTTGGGCCAGGGGATAGCCATCAAGGGTGGTGCAAGCGGCTGAAGCAGTACCTGGGGTCTTGATCAATATCGCCGATACCGAACCGCCGTAGGTCGAGCCTTTATAAAGCGCGACAAGCAGCAAAATACTTGGAATAGGCTGCATGTAAAACGTGAAGGGCAGCGCCAATGTAACAGCCATGGTGCCGGTCATGCCGGGAATCGCGCCAATAATCACACCTCCCCAGATACCGGCGGCCATGATCAGGAAATTCTCCATGGTGGCCACCGCCTGAAAGGCAACCAGCAGATCGTTGAGCATAGTGGTCAGTCCTGTACGCGACAGTTAAATTCCGAAAGCCCTGAAAAGGCTGCCAACCGGGAAACGCGTATTGAGTGCGCTGGAGAAAAACAGGTAGAGAAGCAGTGGAAGCACGATGGCTACGATGGTCGCCACTATTTTGTGGCGCCAATAACCCGTCAGTACCAGCATTGCCATTAACAGCAGGATGCTTGATAACAAGAACCCTAATAGCGACACTGCGCCGATAAAGAGCGCAAAGGCCAGTACTGTCCAGGCGAAGCGAGTGAGCAATGTGGCAAGGGGTGTACCGCCGCGAAGGGTACTGGCATCTTCAGGGTCAGCGAGTGCTTCGGTTTTGCGCGAAAACGATAGCCCGACAAGCAGCATTCCCAGCGCCATGCCCAGCATGGAAACCGTTCGTGGCCACATATCAGGCGGTGGTGCAAACCCCGGAATAAAGCGCGGGCGGGGCACATAGGCGGGGATAAGTAAAAAAAGCACGACCCCGAACAGCGCTGTAATAACCAAGCCGCGTGTTATACCCATGACCCCTCCAGCGATGAAATGATGTATGCAGTTGTTACGCGGTGTTTAGCGCGGACTCACTCCAGGTAGCCAAACTGTTCAGCCAAGGAGCGATAGAACTCGTATTGCTCTTCTGCATACGTCTCCATATCGACACTGCCGATGGTAGAAATCGAGCCACGGCCTTCGGCACGGCTGAGCCACGTTTCATCTTCGGCAACCTGCTCCATTACCTGGCTCCAGGTATTCATCACTTCTTCGGGCAGATCAGGCGGGCCGTACAAAGCGCTCCAGCCAATGACCTGGCCTGCCAGCTCATAGCCCAGCTCTTCAGCAGTGGGCACTTCCGGCAATGCTTCCATGCGCTCGGGTGAGAACACCATTAATGGGCGCATATCGCCGCTCTCGATATGCGGCATCAGTGACGCTGCCGCGATGGCGAGAAAATCAACGTGTCCACCTAGCAGGGCCGTTGCCAGCTCGCCGCCGCCCCGATAAGGAATCAACGTTGCCGCCGTCAGTGGATCCATTTCCGCATCAGCAAGCAGAGATTGCACCGTAAAACCATCAATGGCGGTGGCGCCAGAGGCGGCGTAGCTCATTGCCCCAGGGTCGTTTTCGATGCCTTCCAGCAGATCCTCAACGCTTTCGTAGGGGGAGTCATCGGCGACGGCCAGAATCATGGGAGTGGCTTCAAGCGGGCTGATAAACGTGTACTCATCCCAGTCAACGCTGCTGTTTTCATTGACTGCTGGTGACAGCGCCATGCCGACGCGAGCCAGTAAGAGGGTGTAACCATCGGCCTCGGCCTGTGTCACGTCGCGAGCACCGGTCATTCCACCGGCGCCGGCTTGGTTGACGACGGTGACAGGCTGGCCTAGATATTCGCGCGCAGACTCCGCCAGGGCCCGGCCCGCAAGGTCAGAGGCGCCGCCCGGGCCATAAGGAACGACAAGCGTTACGGGTTCGGAAGGATAGTTTTGAGCATAGGCGGTGGATGCAGCGAGAAGCGTTGCCGCCGTTAAGCTTAGGGTGAGTTTCATACTTGTCTCCGCAGCAGTTGTTAGAGGTTTTATTAAACGGCGTTGCCAGCAGCAGTTTTAAACCTAGCTTATTCAACATAGACAAGTATGAAAATTGTTTCAATAATTCAATTAAGTATGCATAAATGTTCTAGTAGAGGGCTGAAATTGCAAGCTTACGGCTTATAACGTCTGTTTTAATCTGCCAATGATTTAGCTAACGTTTTTAAAGCGAGTTTAAGGTAATGAAAATAAAAGAGATTGAAGCATTTGACGCGTTTATGAAGCACGGCACGACCAAGGCGGCCGCAGAGATGCTGGGCATTAGCCAGTCAATGGTGAGTCGCTTGCTTACTGGGCTTGAGGAGGCGTTGGGTTTTGCATTATTCAAACGAACGCGTAATCAGCTTTCACCCACATCCGAAGCATTTTTATATCACGCCTCTGTCTTACGGCTGATGGCGAGTATTCGAGATACTCAGAAAGATGCGGATGCAATTTCCAACAATCAGTTGGGCAGTATCGTCGTCGCTGCTCAACCCATTTTTTGCGATACTTTTTTACTCGACGTTATTAAGCGCTTTAAACAAAAACACCCCAATGTAGGCGTGCGATTGATTGATGCAGGTTTGCAAGAGTTGCTTAAAATGATCGACAACAATACCTGCGACGTAGCATTGGGAATTACGCTTGAAGCGGATACCTACGGCGCAAAGGTCACAAGTCTGGCGCGCTGTTCTGCGCGCTGCATCATGCACCGCACCCATCCACTCGCGAAGCAGGACGTTATATCGCTGTCTAGTTTGCAGAATCAGACATTTGTCGAGCTGATGGCAGATAGCCCTCTGCGTGTCCGTGTAGATTACATGATGCAAACAGTGAATATTAAAAGACATATGGCGGCTGAAATGCGCCATATGCGAGGGGTGTGTGCACTGGTTGACCGAGGGCTTGGCGTCGCTGTCATTGATCCTGTTGCAGAGCTACTGCTGCCGGGAACAGCCGTCGTGTCAAAGGCGATGGACCCCACCATCGAATGGGAAATTGCCTTGCTTAAATCTAAACACAAGCCGTTAAGCAACGTAGCTGAATCCTTCTGCGAAGAAATATACGCCGAAATCGACACCTTGCACAAAATGGAAATATTAACGTCCCTTAATGTAAAACAGTAAAGGGAAGCATAAAGCAGTAAAGAGAAAGATAGGGCAAAGAGACGCAACGGGTGGAGCGCCTGCCGACGTTGCATTGGAGGTATCACTTGCCCAACGTCACGCCTGACAGGCGAAGGCGGCCGAAAGCGGGAGCTTACGCCTCGCGCCGATAGATCAGATCCCATACGCCGTGACCCAGCTTCTCGCCGCGGGCTTCAAACTTGGTTAGCGGGCGGAAGGTGGGGCGGGGCACGTAAGGTGTCGTGTCGGCATTGGCCGTGTTGGTGTAGCCGGGGGCGGCTTCCATTACTTCGGCCATCCACTCGGCATAGGCTTCCCAGTCTGTCGCCATGTGGAAGGTGCCGCCGGGCTTGAGGCGCGTGCGAATCAGCTCGACAAACGCGGGCTGCACGATGCGCCGTTTGTGGTGCTTTTTCTTCGGCCAGGGGTCGGGGAAGAACAGCTGCACGGTGGTCAATGAGCCTTCCGGCAGGCATTTTTCCAGTACGGCCAGGGCGTCTTCCTTGTAGATACGCAGGTTGGTCAGGCCGCGCTTGTCCACTTCATCCAGCAGCTTGCCGACGCCCGGCGAATGCACTTCGATACCGATAAAGTCGGTGTCCGGGTGGGTTTCGGCCTGCTCGATCAGCGAGTTGCCCATGCCGAAGCCGATTTCAACCACACGCGGGGCTTCCCGGCCAAACAGCGCGGTCAGGTCCTGCAGGCCGTCGTCAATCGTCAGACCAAAGCGTGGCCATACGTCTTCAAGGCCCCGGTTCTGCGCCTGGGTCATGCGCCCGGCACGGATTACATAGCTTTTAATCCCCCGACGATGCAGCGGCGCTTCAGCGCTTTCCGGCCCGGTTGAGGACTCGTCGGTACTTTTAATATCAGTCATAAAATCTCTTAACCGTTAATGCGGCCAGCAAAAGGTGATGATGGGTCTGCCGTTTGGCGGCGCGGCATGCGTCCGGCCAGAAAAGCATCACGCCCGGCTTCTACGGCGCTTTTCATGGCACGCGCCATGCGCAGCGGCTCGCGGGCGTGGGCGATGGCGGTGTTCAGCAGCACGCCGTCGCAACCTAACTCCATGGCCATAGCCGCGTCGGATGCTGTGCCGATACCGGCATCGACGAGTACCGGCACGCTGCTTTGTTCCACAATCAGGCGCACGTTGTGCGGGTTCTGAATGCCGTGGCCCGAGCCAATCAGTGAGCCCAGCGGCATGATGGCGCAGCAACCCATGGCCTCAAGTTCGCGGGCTACAATGGGGTCGTCGCTGGTGTACACCATGACGTCAAAGCCATCGGCCAGAAGCGTTTCGGCGGCTTTCAGGGTTTCGACGACGTTGGGGTAGAGCGTGGTCTCATCGCCCAGCACTTCCAGCTTGACCAGTTTATGCCCGTCGAGCAGTTCGCGGGCCAGACGACAGGTGCGCACGGCGTCTTTGGCGGTGTAGCAGCCTGCCGTGTTGGGCAGCAGGGTATAGCGCGACGGTGAAATCACGTCGAGCAGGTTAGGCCCCGCTTCCTGGCCCAGGTTGGTACGGCGTACGGCAAAGGTGACGATCTCGGCGCCGCTTTCGGCAATCGCCGCGCCGGTCTCGTCGAAGTCTTTATATTTGCCGGTACCCACCAGCAGGCGAGAGCTAAAATTACGTCCGGCAATGGTAAACGGCGTATCGTTTTGAAGTGTCATAGCGAATCCTGGATAAAACGCGAGAAATAGAACGCGAAAAAGAGGGCGTAGCCAGTCAAAGAGCCATAAGTGCTGCGGGCTAGCCACCGCCGATGGCATGCACCACTTCCACCTGGTCGTCTTCAGCCAAGCGGGTGGTGGCCAGCTGGCTGCGCGGTACGATCTCTTCGTTGATCTCTACCGCGACCCGCCGGCCGGTGAGCGCCAGTTGATCGATTAGATCCGCGGCCGTCAGGCCCGCTTCCAGCGTGTAAGGCTCGCCATTGAGTTGAATGTGCATAAAACTGTCTCGTCTATCGAGGCATAGGGTCTATAAGAGTTAGGGCTAACCCTAGCAAAATGCTTAAAAGTGCCTCTATTGTAGCGGTTTCCCGCGGTGCAAGGTATGCCGAGTCGCACGCGAGCTTTACAGGTGCGGTAACACCTTGAAAGGAGCAGCAATGCAACGTAACGAACGAATCATTTGGTGCCTGATCGCGCTCTCTGGGGCTGTCACGGTCATGGTGGGAGCTTACGCGGCCCACGGTCTGGCGCTACGGGCCAGTGCCGAAATGGTGCATGCGGCCGAAACCGGCGTGCGCTACCAGGCCTGGCACACGCTGGCGATGATGGCAGTGCTAATTGGTCAGCGCGTGTTTGGTTTCAAGGGCTGGCAGTGGTCGGTTGCGCTGTGGGGCTTGGGAGTCGTGGGTTTCTCCGGCTCGCTTTATGCCATGGCGATGGCCGGTTTGAATGCGGGTATCGTGACGCCTATTGGTGGCGTTTTGCTGATTGGCGGGTGGCTGATGCTGGCGGTGGCGGTACTAAGAAGTCCTTGACTGGTCTCTAGCTAACAAGCCTTTAACTAAACGGCCCTTGATAGATCTGCTGGCGCGTCGATATCACGCAAGATGCCTGCATCTGCGACCGGGCATTCCCGCAAGCGCGAGGCGTACTGCTTGATCACGCCCTTGGCGCCGTCACTGCCGCTAAGTCTCTCAAGCGCAGGCCACATTGCCCGCCCGAAAATCACCGGGTGGCCCTGCTGGCCTTCAAAGCAGGGCCGCACGATGGTATCGCGAGAAGCCCGGCGTTGCAGGGCCAGCAAGGTTTCTTGCTTAAGGTAGGGCATATCACCGAGCAGGATTGCCACGGCGTCAATGTCATCAAGGTCAGGGTCACAGCCCAGAGCGCCTACCGCTTCGGCCAGGCTTGCCCCCAGGCCAAGGTGCGCCTTACGAACGCACACCAACGCCACATCCTCGGGAATGCCCAATAACGCCGGATCTTCCTCTTCACGCACGGCCACACGCAGGTGGATAAATGCTTTTTGGACGTTGGCAAGCGAGGCGGCCAGCAGCGTTTGGCCATTCGGCATAAGCGCACAGCGTTTATCGCTAGGCCCAAAGCGGCGCGAGTAGCCGGCGGCCATCACTAGGGCGACCACGTGACAGGCGCGGTTAGAGCTCATCGAGAGGTCTTCCGTGCTGAACGCGCACAATATCGGCCATCACGGCCAGGGCAATTTCGGCCGGCGTCTTGCTGCCCAGCGCCAGGCCGATCGGCATATGGATACGCGCGATTTCTGCCTCGCTCAGCCCGCCGGAGCGGACCAGCCGTTCGGCTCGCGCCGCCGAGGAGCGCAGTGAGCCCATGACGCCGATATAGAAGGCGCTCGTGCGCACGGCTTCCATCATTGCCAGATCATCAATACGTGGGTCATGGGTGAGCGCCACCACCGCGGTGGCGCCATGGCAGGTGTTCGGTGAAATATACGCTGAGGGCAGGCGTGTCTCCACCCGGGCGCCGGGCACGTCAAAGCCCGCGCAGGCGGCCTCGTTCGGGTCGCAGACAATCACCTCATACCCAAGCGTCACGGCAAACGCCGCACACGGCGTGGTAATCGGCGAAATACCTGCGATGACCAGCCGGTGAGCCGGGGAGACGCGCATGCTGATAGCGTCACCTTGTCTCTCGACACGCGGCCCGGTGGGTGGGGCCGGGTGAAAACCGCGCTCGCCGCTTACTGTATCGACCCTACGCATCAGCGGCTCGTGGCCCTTGAGCGCGTTTAAAACCACGCTCAGGTGTTCGCGGGTCTCGGCGGTGGGCGCCAGCCGCTCGACCAGTACATCCAGCACGCCGCCACAAGGCAGCGCTACGCCTGGAGCATCGCTATCTGCCGTATCGCCGTAGCGGGTGGTGGTGATGGGCTGCTCAAAGGCGCCGTTGTTGAGCCTTTCGAGAAAATCCTCCTCCACGCAGCCGCCGGAGAGCGAACCGATATGCTCGCCACGCGAGGTGGCGACCAGCCAAGAACCTGGTGCCCGAGGCGATGAGCCGAAGGTTTCAAGCACCGTGCAGAGCCAGATCGTCTCGCCCTTTTCACACCATGTCAGCGCTTGTTCGATGACCTTGAGGTCCAGGTGTTGCATTGATTCACGCGTTCCTTGTTCAGTGACCTGCAAGCCGGGCCGGGGTCTATGTGCCCTTTAGCGTAGACCAATTGTGCGCTGGGGCGGGCGTATCATAAGAATTGGGCTGCTGGCTTTAATTGTGACTATGCTTATTTCGTCATGACCGTGACCAGGCGATAGCAACGAAAAAATTAAAGGCAATCCAAATGACCTCAACGACGACGTTCGAGAAGCATCGTGACAGCGCCACGACCCGCTCCGCGGTTGCCCTGTCGATCAACGGCCAACGCCACGAGCTGGAACTTGATAATCGCACCACGCTGCTGGACACCCTGCGCGAACACCTGAAGCTCACCGGCTCCAAGAAAGGCTGCGATCTTGGCCAGTGTGGGGCATGTACGGTTTATATCAACGGCGAACGGGTGAATTCCTGCCTGACGCTGGCGGTAATGCACCAGGACGACGAGATCACCACCATCGAAGGCGTGGGCGATGTCGAGCATATGGACCCGATGCAGCAGGCGTTCATCGATAACGACGCCTTTCAGTGCGGCTACTGCACGCCGGGCCAGATCTGCTCGGCCAAGGCGACGCTTGATGAGATCCGCGCCGGTATTCCGAGCCACGTGACCCAAGAGCTCAATGGGCCCATCGAGATCAGCGATGAGGAGATCCGCGAGCGTATGTCCGGCAATCTGTGCCGCTGCGGTGCCTACGCCAACATTTTGAAAGCCATCAATCAGGTAGCCAACGATCAAACTGCCAGGGAGCGCTCATGAAAGCCTTTTCCTATGAGCGCATCGACGATGCCGCCCAGGCGGCGGCGCGCGCCTTTGAAGTGTCAGGTTCCAAATTCATTGCTGGCGGCACCAATTTACTCGATCTGATGAAGCATGAGATCGAAGTGCCTGCACACCTGATCGATATCAACGGCACTGGCCTTGATGACATTGTCGCGACCGACGACGGCGGCCTGCGTATCGGCGCGCTGGTCAGCAACACCGCCCTTGGCGCCGACGAGCGCATCAAACGCGACTACCCGGTGCTCAGCCGGGCGCTGTTCGCCGGCGCATCGAGCCAGTTGCGCAACAAGGCCTCCACCGGCGGCAATCTGTTACAGCGTACCCGCTGCCCTTACTTCTACGATACGGCGATGCCGTGTAACAAGCGCGAGCCCGGGGCTGGCTGCGCCGCGCTCGACGAGGGCGCCGATACCCGCCAACTGGGCGTGATCGGAACGTCGGATCACTGCATCGCCACGCACCCCTCGGATATGGCCGTGGCCCTTCGCGTGCTGGATGCCGAGGTGGAAACCGTCAACCCCGAAGGGCAAACACGCAGGCTTACGCTTGATGAGTTTTACCAGCTCCCCGGCGATACCCCGAACGTGGAGAACGCGCTGGAGCCCGGTGAAATCATCACCGGCGTGGTGCTTCCTGCGCCGGTCGGCGGGCGCCAGCAATATTACAAGGTACGCGATCGCGCCTCTTACGCCTTTGCGCTGGTATCCGTGGCACTGATCGAAACCGACGACGGCAAGGGCCGCGTGGCGCTGGGCGGTGTAGCGCCCAAGCCCTGGCGGCGTGACGAGGCGGATGCCGAGCTTGGCAACGGCGCCAAAGCGGTGATGGAAAAGCTTCTGGACGGCGCGCGCCCCACCGATGAGAACGCCTATAAGCTGACACTTGCCGAGCGTACGCTGGCCGCCCTGCTGGCAAAGGAGTGATGTATGGATTTTAATCAATCAGCCGACGAGAACCTCTTTGACCACGCCCGGATCATCGGCAAGCCCCATACCCGGGTCGATGGTGCACTGAAAGTGACCGGCACGGCCCCCTACGCCTACGAGCGCCATGACGTAGCGGATAATCCATTGGTAGGTTACCCGCTGGGGTCGAGTATCGCCAAGGGGCGTATTACCCGGATGGACGCAACGGCGGCGCGTAACGCGGACGGCGTGGCGGCGGTGATCACGGCGCTGGATATCGACGAGCTGCCGCGTGCCAAAAGCAACGTCGCCAAGCTGTTTGGCGGCGATATGGTTGAACATTACCATCAGGCGATTGCCGTGGTGGTGGCCGACACGCTGGAGCAGGCCCGGGCGGCCACATCGCTCATCGAGGTAGAGTACGAAGAGATTCCAGGCGAGTTCGATCTGGATGATGCCTGGAAGCGGCTACAGGATAGAGACGTGGTTTCGCACGTGGGCGATGTGGACGCGGCCTTTGACAGTGCCGAGGTCACGCTGGATGAGACCTACCACACCGCTTCGCAAAGCCACGCCATGATGGAACCCCACGCGACGATCGCGGACTGGTGTGACGGCAAAAACATGACGCTCTGGACCTCGAATCAGATGATCAAGTGGACCCGCAAGGCGCTGGCCACCACGTTTGAACTCGACCCGGCCAACATCCGCCTGGAAAGCCCCTACATCGGTGGCGGTTTTGGAGGCAAACTGTGGCTTCGCGCCGACGCGGTGCTCGCCGCGCTGGGCTCAAGAGAGACCGGCCGCCCGGTGAAGGTGGCGCTGCCACGCTCGTTTATCTTCAATAACGCCACCCATCGCTCCGGCACCGTGCAGCGGCTGCGCATCGCCGCGGGTAAGGACGGTCGGATCACCGCCTTCGACCACTCGGCGATCTCCCATACGCTGCCCGGCGGCAGTGGTGAAGATGCGGTCAATCAGACGCGCTGCTTCTACGCTGGCGAAAACCGCCGTGTGGCGCACCACGCCATCGATATGAACCTGCCCGAGTCCGCCGACATGCGCGCCCCTGGAGAAGCTTCGGGCCTCGCCGTGCTGGAAATCGCCATGGATGAAATGGCCGAAAAGCTCGGCATGGACCCGGTGGAGTTTCGGATTCTCAACGATACCCAGGTCAACCCCGAAGAGCCTTCCAAACGCTATAGCGACCGCCATTTCGTCGAGTGCTTGCGCAAGGGTGCCGAGGTATTCAACTGGAGCGCGCGTAACACCACGCCAGGCGGTAAGCGCGAAGGGCAGTGGCTGATTGGCCAGGGCATGGCCGGTGCCTACCGCGGTGCGCCGACGATGGATTCCGGTGCCCGGGTACGGTTGAGCGAAGGGCGGTTGATCGTCGAGACCGACATGACCGATATCGGCACCGGCTCCTACACCATCATCGCCCAGACCGCCGCGGAAACCATGGGCCTGGAGATGGACGATGTAGAAGTGCGCCTGGGTAACAGCGCCTTCCCGGCGGCGTCCGGTTCCGGCGGCCAAATGGGCGCGGCCAGCTCTACCGCGGGGGTTTATGCAGCGTGTGTGGCACTGCAAGGCGAGATTGCCAAGCGCCTGGGCGTCGAGTCGGCGCGGTTCGAAAGTGGTCAGGTGGTGACCGATGACAAACGTGTGGCGCTACGTGACGTGGCCCCGAATGAAGAGCTGGTGGGCGAAGATACGCTGCACTTTGGCGACTTCAAGGACGAGCTTGAGATCGGTACCTTCGCGGCGCACTTTGTCGAGG
Organism: Halomonas sp. AOP7-B1-5; assembly: GCF_052353045.1. NCBI lineage: Bacteria > Pseudomonadati > Pseudomonadota > Gammaproteobacteria > Oceanospirillales > Halomonadaceae > Halomonas > Halomonas sp. AOP7-B1-5. Next base: position 45,335 of record NZ_JBQTDC010000029.1, read on the forward strand.
TGGCGGTGCATGCCTATACAGGCGAAACGCGCCTCAGGCGTACGCTCTCGGTCGTGGATGCCGGGCGCATCCTGAACCCTGTCACCGCGCGTAGCCAGGTGATTGGCGGTATGACCATGGCCACAGGCGCGGCCTTGACCGAGAGCCTGAACATCGACTCACGGCGAGGGTACTTTACCAACCACGACCTGGCCGGTTACGAAATCGCCGTGCACGCCGACATTCCCGAGCAGGAAGTCATCTTTCTCGACACCCAGGACGGCGCCTCTACACCCTTGAAAGCTAAAGGAGTCGGTGAGCTGGGTATCTGCGGCGGCGCGGCGGCGGTGGCCAATGCCATGTACAACGCCACCGGCATACGCCTACGCGATTACCCCATGACGCTGGACCGTATGCTTGATCGATTGCCTGACGCGTAAGCCAGTGCGGTAACCATTAAAACGCGGGAGCAGGCAACTGCCCCCGCGTTTTTTATGCAGGCATATAACGCGATGGCTAGGGTTTAAGCCGCCCAGTGCTTTTACGCACGATCAAGTGGCTGCTTAGCGTTTGATGCCGAATGGGCTGCTCACCGCGCAAAAGGTGCAGCAGCAACTGCATGGCCTGCTGGCCGATTTCATTGCGCGGCTGGCTAATGGTCGTCAGTTCCGGATCGCAGTATTCGCTCAGGCCGATATTGTCAAAGCCGACAACGGACAGCTGGTCGGGCACGCTAATGCCCAACTGGCGGGCGGCTTTCAGCACGCCAACCGCCATCTCGTCACTATGACAAAAAATCGCGGTAGGCCGGGCCGTTTTCCCCTCCAGCAGGGCTAACCCCTGCTGATACCCGGAGCGAAAGCCAAAGTTGCCCTCTGCAATACGCGCTTCACTACTCAACTGATGGGCCGCTAGCGTATCGCGATAGCCGCGATTGCGTTCCTGGCAAATAGGGTTATGCGCTGGGCCAGAAAGCGTTGCGATACGTTGGTGGCCAAGCGACACCAGGTAATCAATCGCCTGGCAGCTGGCTTGATGGTTGTCGATAGCAATTAACGGCAGGTCGATATCGCTAAAAAATTCACACGCCATGACCAACGGAAAGTCCGCCTGCTTATCCGCTTGCTTGACCAGCGCCCTGGGAATCTCGGAGGTCAACAGCACAATACCATCGGCCTGGTTGGTGGAAAGCAGCCGAAAGTAGGCCTCTGCGCGCGCAGGGTCGTGTTCGCAGTCGCCAATCAGTATCTGGTAACCCGCCTGATGGGCAACATCCTCCATGCCGCTAATAATCTCGGAGAAGAACGGATTTGAAATATCCGGCAAGAGCGCCACGATGGTTTTGGACTCCGCACGGCGCAAGTTGCGTGCGGCAATATTGGGTGAATAACCCACCTGAGCAATTGCCTGGTTGACCCGCTTTCGAGTGGCATCGCTGACTTTTTCAGGCGTTGCCAGGGCGCGTGATACGGTCGCTGTCGAGCAGCCCGCCGCTTTCGCCACGTCTTTAATCGTTGGCACGCTATGCGGCTGTTTGCTCGTTACCTGGGTGTTAAGCATTGAACGATGGTCCTGAAAAAAACGCGCCTGAAAGCGGGCGGTTAAAGACAATATTGGCGCGCTACTCGCTAAAATGTAAATGTTTACATTCAAATTCTAGCAGTGTTAACCAGAACATTTAAACGCACCTTTACTATTAGCGCGTTAATTATATGGCTATTTATTTCCTATTCTTGTTTATTCTTTAGTCTAAATTATAAGCGCTTAGCGAGAATTTTAAGATTTAAAATCCTTTTGTAGCAGTGCGTTATCCATTTTATTTCATCCTTTTTGTCATGCTTGACCGATGTACTTTGCTCTGCTGAAATGTAATCCATTACATTGTGTTTTTCAGTACTGATTGCTGACGCCAAAACAACAAAATAAATGAGGTCGATGATGAAGACCCTTAAAGGGCCCGCGCTCTTTCTAGCCCAGTACATTGGTGACGAGCCGCCTTTCGATAGCCTGGAGCATATTGCGCGCTGGGCATCGGAGCTGGGCTTTAAAGCGCTGCAAATGCCCACGTTGGATAAGCGGTTTTTTGATCTTGAGCGAGCGGCAGAAAGCCAGGCGTATTGCCAGGAGATTCAGGCCCTTTTAGCGGGGTATGGTCTAGAGATTTGCGAGCTTTCCACTCATCTCCAAGGCCAATTGGTGGCCGTGCATCCGGTTTATGACAGCCTGTTTGACGGCTTCGCCCCGCCTGAACTGCACGGCGACCCGGTCGCACGTCAGGCCTGGGCTGTCGAGCAGCTAAAGCTTGCCGCGCAGGCCAGCGCCAATCTGGGGTTGAAGGCCCATGCTACGTTCTCAGGCTCGCTGCTTTGGCCGTTTCTTTACCCGTGGCCACAGCGCCCCGCTGGGCTGGTTGAAGATGGTTTTGCCGAGCTTGCCAAACGCTGGCGCCCTATTCTGGATGCCTTTGATGCCGCCGGTGTGGACTTATGCTTTGAGATTCACCCCGGTGAAGACCTGCACGATGGCGCGACCTTCGAGCGTTTTTTAGCCGCCGTGGACCATCACCCGCGCTGCTGCATGCTGTATGACCCTTCGCATCTGGTGCTCCAGCAGCTTGATCACCTTGCCTTTCTGGACCGCTATCACCCGTATATCCGCATGTTTCATGTCAAGGATGCCGAGTTTCATGCCTCCGCCCAGCAGGGCGTTTACGGCGGCTACACCTCCTGGGTCGAGCGGGCCGGTCGGTTTCGCTCCCTGGGCGACGGGCAGGTGGATTTCAAAGCGGTGTTCTCGAAACTGGCCCAGTACGATTTTGACGGCTGGGCGGTCATCGAGTGGGAGTGTGCGCTCAAGCATCCTGAGCAGGGCGCGGCGGAAGGCGTCACGTTCGTGAATGAGCACATTATCCAGGTGACCGACCGCGCGTTTGATGACTTTGCCGATGCCGGAACGGATCGTGAGGCCAACCGCACGCTGCTGGGTCTCGGCTAAACCACGCTCAGGGGTTAGATAATGACAACAACCAACGACACGCCACGCAGACTTCGCCTCGCCATGATAGGCGGCGGCCAGGGGGCCTTTATTGGCGGCGTGCACCGTATGGCGGCGCGCCTGGATGACCGCTTTGAGCTGGTAGCCGGGGCTTTTTCCTCTCAGACCGAGCGCAACCTGGCGACCGCCAACGAGTTAGGTGTTGATGGTCAGCGCCGCTATGCCGACTACGCAGCGCTGCTGAAAGGTGAAGCCGCCCGCGAAGATGGCGCCCAGGTCGTGGCGATAGTCACACCCAACCACCTGCATTACCCGGCGGCGCTGGCAAGCCTGGAAGCGGGCTTTCACGTGGTGTGTGAAAAACCCATGACGCTCAGCGTTGAGGAAGCTGAACAACTGGCGCAAGCGGCTGAGAAAAGCGCTCGCCACTTTGTATTAATGCACAACTATGCGGGTTATCCACTGGTTCAGCATGCCCGTGAACTGATTGCCCAAGGCGCGCTAGGGCAGCTTCGCCATGTGCAGGTCGAGTATATTCAGGAGTGGTTAAGCGAACCCCCGGAGGCCGATAACCGCCAGGCCGCCTGGCGCTTGGACCCCACCCAAGCGGGGGCTGCTGGCTGCCTGGGAGATATCGGCGTGCACGCGTTTCAGCTGGCCCAGTTTATAAGCGGCCAGCGCGTCAGTGAGGTAAGCGCTGAGCTGGTGACAGCGGTGCCGGGGCGGGCGCTTGATGATAACGTTCAGGCGCTGCTGCGCTTTAACGGCGGTGCGCGGGGCATGCTGTGGGCAAGCCAAACGGCAGCCGGTTATGAGAACGCGTTAACCATTCGTGTCATCGGCGAGAAGGCCAGCCTGCAATGGGCCCAGGAGCAGCCCAACGAGCTGTGGCTGAAACCGCTTAACGGGCCAAGCCAGCGCTTAACGCGGCGCGATGACTGGCTAAGTGCGAATATCGCTCAAGGCGTGCGCGTGCCGGGCGGGCATCCGGAAGGCTACATTGAAGCCTTTGCCAACCTGTATCAGGCGTTAGCTGATGGGCACGCGGCTGGTGAATATCCCGCTTGGCTACCGGGCATTGAAGATGGTGTGGATGGCATGCGCTTTATTAAGGCGGCGATTACTTCACACCAGGCGGCAGGAAGCTGGACGCCGCTGCATCTGAGTAAAGCGCCAGACGCTTCCGGGAGCGCCCCATGAGCGAGCCTATGTTAAAGCTTGAAGGGATCGGTAAAGCCTTCGGCCCCGTTCAGGTGCTAAATGATATTTCCCTTTCCGTTATGCCGGGCGAAGTGCTGGGTATTCTGGGGGAAAACGGCGCCGGGAAATCTACGCTATTAAAGATCATCAGCGGTATTTACACGCCATCGGTGGGTTCGATTCACCTGAATGGCCAGGTATTCAGCGCATTGGACCCGATCACGGCGCGTTTTCACGGCGTGGCGATGATTCCCCAGGAATTCAACTTAATCCCCACGCTGCGTGTTTACGAGAATGTCTTTCTCGGCCAGGAAGTACGCCGTCATGGTTTTCTTGACCACTCAGGCATGCGTAAACGCACCCAGGAACTGCTCAGCTCGCTTGAAGTGGACCTGGACCCTGAACTTCCCATCGAGCGGCTAAGCGTTGCCCAAAAGCAGATGGTTGAAGTGGCCAGGGTGCTGGTTAACGACGCGCGACTGCTGATTCTGGATGAGCCCACTACGGTACTGACCGACCGTGAAGTTGCGGTGTTGTTTAACGTGGTGCGTGCGCTGGTCGCCAAGGGCGTCACGATTCTGTTTATTTCTCACAAGTTAAAAGAGGTCAAAGATCTCTGTGATCGGCTGCTGATTTTACGCGACGGCCAGCAGGTAGAGCTGTGCGAGACCGCGACGCTTAATGAAGAGGACATGGCGCGCAAAATGGTCGGGCGTGAGCTGTCACAAATTTACCCTGAGAAGCTTGCGCAACGTACTGATAACACGCCGCCCGCGCTGCGGGTGCGGGGCTTGAGCCTTAAAGGCAAACTCAAGGACATCAACCTTGAGGTACGCCGTGGCGAAGTGCTGGGGCTTGCCGGGCTGGTAGGTGCGGGGCGCACCGAAATTGCTGAAACCATCATGGGGCTCCACCGCAAAGAGCAGGGCGAAATATTTATCGATGGCGAGCTTGTTGATCTTCGTTCGCCCAACGAAGCCCACGCCCACGGTTTGGCGTATCTGTCAGAAGACCGCCAGGGCAAGGGGCTGATTCTCTCGTTTAATGTCATGCAGAACATTACCGCTCTTAGCCTGAAACGCTATGTGCGCGGGTTTATCAAGCATCGTGCTGAACGGCGTCAAGCCAAACATTACCAGCAGCGCCTGGCCATCAAGGCATCCAACCTGGCGGCGCCGGTAAGCCTTCTGAGTGGTGGTAACCAGCAGAAGGTTTACTTCTCGAAGCTACTCGATATCGAGCCCGATATCCTGATTCTCGATGAGCCCACCCGCGGCATCGACATCAGCGCCAAGCAGCAGATTTATCGGTTGATTCGCGACCTTACCCAACAAAATAAAGCCGTTATCGTGATCTCCTCCGAGCTTGAAGAGATCATCGGTATTGCGGATCGGGTGTTGGTGATTCGTGAGGGGCAAATAGCCGTCGAGCTTAGCGGTGACGATATTAACGAAGAACAAATAATGCTGTATGCCGCAGGCGCACGACAGCACGCCAACCGTGAACAAGTGGGGAATCAAGATGGCTCAACCGCCTAATACCAAGACAATGGGGAGCGTTGCACGCCAAGGTCTGCGCAGGCTGCCCCTTAACGCGACGATTCTGGCCCCGCTGGTGGCGCTGATTTTGCTGTTCGTGGTGTCGTCCATCGCCAGCGAATATTTTCTGAATACGCGCAATATTTCCAACGTGATGCGTCAGGTTTCCTATACCGGCATTATCGCTATCGGCATGACCTTTGTGATTATCGCCGGCGGGATCGATCTGTCGGTGGGGTCGATGGTGGCGCTTGTAGGCGTGGTTATCCTGTATATCGTCAATAGCATTAGTGACCCCATTCAGGCGGTGCTTCTCGGCCTGTTGGCCGCTATCGCAGCGGGCGGGCTGTTAGGGCTATTCAACGGTTTGTTAGTCACCCGAGGGCGCATAGCGGCCTTTGTGGTAACGCTTGCCAGTATGTCGATCTTTCGCTCGCTGGCGCTCTACTTCACCGACGCGGCGGTGGTTTCTACCCCCAATCCGCACTTCTCAAGCGTGGGCGGCGGCTTCTTTCTAGGTATTCCGATTCCGGTACTGGTGTTCTTTGGCCTGGCGATCATCGCGCATGTGCTGCTGTTTCATACCCCTTACGGGCGGCATGTGTGCGCGGTGGGCGCTAACCCTCAGGTAGCACGCTATTCGGGCATTCGGGTTGAGCGCATTGTGCTCTCCACCTTTGTGATTGCGGGCATTTGCGTGGGGCTTTCGGCCATCATGCTGACCTCGCGGCTCAACTCGGTAAGCCCGAGCGATGCAGGTTATTTTTATGAACTGGATGCCATTGCTGCCGTCGTCATCGGAGGCACGGCGCTTTCCGGCGGGCGCGGCTCGGTATGGGGCACGGTCATCGGTGCGCTGATTCTGGGCATTATCAACAACATGCTTAACCTGACCGGCGTTTCCCCTTATTTACAGGGGCTGGTCAAGGGCGGCGTCATTTTGCTGGCGGTACTGCTGCAGTACAAGCGTGCCTGATTGGTTAATACGGGTTTTAAAAACGGTCTTTTCGGTCGCTATGCCCAAACAGGGCCGACGATCACACTGGGCGGGGTTGGCTCGCCCATCCACGATGTACGTTAGAAAGGGAGCAATAACAATGACACTATCACGCCTTTTCAAGACTGCCGCGCTGGCAACGGCCATAGCAAGCACATCCAGCCTGGCGCTGGCCGACGACTACCATATTGGCGTCACCGTACCCTCCGCTGACCATGGCTGGACCGCAGGCCTTTTGTGGTGGGCACAGCAAGCTGCCGACGACCTGAGTGAGAAGTATCCGGATGTGAGCTTTACGGTGCTTTCCGCCAACTCCGGCACGGCCCAGGTCTCTAACGTGGAAGATCTGATGATCCGCAACCTGGATGCACTGGTCATTCTTCCCCACGACCCGGCAACGCTTCAGGCGGTTATTTCCGAAGCTTATGACGAAGGCATCTACACCGTTGTGGTCGACCGCGAGCTTGAAACGCCTGCACAAAACGTCTTTATTGCGGGCGATAACCCAGGCTTGGGCGATCACGCCGCGCGTTATATCGCTGAAGAGCTGGGCGGCGAGGGCAATATTCTGGTGCTGGAAGGTCCGCCGATTCCCATCAACAGCCAGCGTGTCGATGCCTTTAATCGAGTGATGGAAAACTATCCCGATATCAATATCCTGGCCTCCCAAACGACCAACTGGAACCCCCAGCAGGCGCTTAGCGTAACGGAAGACCTGCTGGGCAGTAACCCGGAAGTGGATGCCATTTGGGCGGGTGACGATGACGTATTGATCTCGGCGCTTCAGGCGGTTGATGAAAACAACCGCGACGATATAAAGCTGATTGTGGGCGGTGGCGGTTCTCAGCGCGTGATCGAAATGATCCGTGACGAGCATCCGATGGTTAAAGGCACCGTAACCTATCCGCCGAACATGATTGCCTCTGCCATGGCGCTAGCGGTGCACGGTGTTAAAGGCGAGCATCTGGGTGATATGTACCACGGCGTGCCTTCACGGCTCATTCTTAACGCTGACCTGATCACCCTCGACAATGTAGAAGAGTACTACGAGCCAGAAGCGTCCTACTAAACGCCCCGGCCGCTAAACGCCCCGCCCTTGAGCTAGTGAATGGCCAAGGGCGGTGCGTTTTTTGTCTTGAGAGCGGCTTTAACGTTAGCGCTGTTCGCGTTCCAGGGGCAGAGCGTAGCTTGCGGTGATATGGGCAACCGGGCGGGTGTCATCCGCGGCGGAGAAAACCTGTACCTCGCCAACGCCTAATCGGCGGCCCAGCTTGATCAGTTTGGCGTGGGCGATAATGTCGTGTTCGCCTGAAGCGGCACGCAGGAAGTGGCAGTTGAAATCGCTGGTGACCGCCATGGGTTCAGGGCCGATTTGGGCCAGAATCGCCACATAAAGCGCTACGTCGGCAAAGCCCATCATGGTAGGGCCGGAAACCCGAGGGCCAGGGCGTAAATGCTCATAACCTACCACTAAGCGCATCGTGGCACTCATCTCGCCCACGCTTTCAACTCTGCCCATTCGCTGGGGAAATACTTCATCCAGAAAGTGTTCGATCTGTTCGACAGTCATGACGGTCATTATTGTTATCCTTCATAAAAAAGCCCCAAGGCATATGCCTTGGGGCTAGTTGTACCACGAAACCGATTTACTTGGCTTTATGCACCTGGCGCCACTCGTGAAGTAGCGGCTCGGTGTAGCCTGACGGCTGCACGCGACCCTTGAAGATCAGGTCAGAGGCGGCCTTGAAGGCGGTAGAGTCTTCGAAGTGACTGCTCATCGCGGTGTAAGTGGGGTCACCGGCGTTTTGCTCATCGACGACCTTGGCCATGCGCTTGAGGGTTTCTTCAACGCGTGGCGCATCCACAACGCCGTGGTGCAGCCAGTTGGCGATATGCTGGCTGGAAATACGCAGCGTAGCGCGGTCTTCCATCAGGCCCACGTCGTGAATATCCGGCACTTTCGAGCAACCCACGCCGTGCTCTACCCAGCGCACCACGTAACCCAGTATGCCCTGGCAGTTGTTGTCCAGCTCCTGCTGCTTCTCGTCATCGGACCAGTTGGCGTTTTCAGCCACCGGCACGCTGAGTAGATCATCCAGGAAGTCAGGCTCGCCCAGGTCTTCAAGCTCGCGCTGAATGTCGGTCACGTTCACTTGATGATAGTGCAGCGCGTGCAGGGTAGCGGCCGTGGGTGAAGGCACCCAAGCGGTGTTGGCACCGGCTTTGGGGTGGCCGATTTTCTGTTCGAGCATGTTGTGCATTAAATCGGGCATGGCCCACATGCCTTTACCGATCTGGGCGCGACCGCGCAGGCCGCAGGCAAGGCCTACCTGCACGTTGCTCTTCTCATACGCCGCGATCCATTTGGCGCCTTTCATATCGCCCTTGCGAACCATCGGGCCCGCTTCCATCGCGGTATGCATTTCATCGCCGGTCCGGTCGAGGAAGCCCGTGTTGATGAATGCCACGCGTGAAGAGGCCTCGGCAATACACGCCTTGAGGTTAACCGTCGTGCGGCGCTCTTCATCCATGATGCCCATTTTCAGGGTATCGCGGCTCATGCCCAGCAGGTCTTCCACGCGGCCAAACAGCTCGTTGGCAAACGCTACTTCAGCAGGGCCGTGCATCTTGGGCTTGACGATATACACTGAGCCGGTGCGCGAATTGCGCGGCTGATCGGCGTCTTTTTTCAGATCGTGCAGGGCAAGCAACGAGGTCACCACGGCGTCGAGAATACCTTCCGGCAGCTCGTTGCCATCCTCATCCAGAATCGCTGGCGTGGTCATCAAGTGGCCCACATTACGCACAAACATCAGTGAACGACCGGGTAAGGTTACCTTGCCGCCTTCGGTGGTGTTCCAGGTGCGGTCAGCGTGCAGCTTGCGCGCAAAGGTTTTACCGCCCTTGTCGATGCTCTCTTCCAGATCGCCCTTCATCAGGCCGAGCCAGTTGCTATACACACCGACCTTGTCTTCGGCGTCCACGGCGGCCACGGAGTCTTCGCAATCCATAATGGTGGTCAGCGCGGCTTCCACTACCACATCTTTCACGCCCGCTGGGTCGGTTTTGCCGATGGCGTGACTGGCGTCGATCTGGATTTCCAGGTGTAGGCCGTTATTGGCCAGCAAAATAGCTTCAGGTGCCGTCATTTCACCGGTAAAGCCAATCAGCTTGGCTGAATCTTTTAGCCCGGTTTCCCGGCCGCCTTCCAGCGTAACCACCAGATGGCCGTCGCGAATCGCATATTTAACCGCATCGCGGTGGGAGCCGGTGGCCAAGGGCGCGGCACGATCCAGAACGCCTCGCGCATAGGCAATGACTTTGGCGCCGCGCTTGGGGTTAAAGCTGGTGCCTTTCTCCGCGCCGTCTTCCTCGGAAATAGCGTCAGTGCCATAGAGCGCATCGTAAAGACTGCCCCAGCGCGCATTCGCCGCATTCAGGGCGTAGCGGGCGTTACTCACCGGCACCACCAGCTGCGGGCCGGCTTGAAGTGCTACTTCACGGTCCACGTTGGCAGTATTGGCTTTCACGTTGGATGGCGCGTCTACCAAGTAGCCGACCTGCTTTAAAAACGCTCGGTAAGCCGGCATATCGCTTATCGGGCCGGGGTTTTCACGGTGCCAGGTATCGAGTTTTTCCTGCAGCGCGTCACGCTCTGCTAGCAATTGACGATTTTTTGGGGTCAGATCATGAAACAGAGCATCGACACCGGCCCAAAAAGCGCTTTTATCCACACCCGTTCCGGGTAGCGCCTGTTCATTAATAAAACGGTCCAGCTCGGCGGCCACCTGTAAACGGTGGTGCGTGATACGCTCGCTCATGGGGAGTTCTCCTGTGAAGATGCCCGTGGATTGTTTGAAGGCCACAGTTAGAGTGAAAATATATTTATGGAAAATACTTCCATATCTGGTTGGGCATGTAAACAGCGTAGACCTTAAAGCAGTAAAATGCTCGACCAAATGATGAGAAGAGGCCCAGAGTGGCCTTCTTAAAATAATGGAAGTAGGGCGTTCACGGAGAGACAGGGATGCAGGATTTCCAGCAGTTGGAAGGCTTGTTTCGGCAAGCATCAGGCGAGTCAGCGTTCTCTCGATTAATACCGGGTGAGGCGCTTTGGAACATAGTGCAGGACTATTTCCTGCACTATGGCCTCGAAACACTATTGGAAGACACCGATGAGGTGCACGCAGGGTTTATCGATACCGGGCGCTTTAGCCTGTGGTGCCAGGTCTGGAGCCCGCCCAAGCCGTCCGGCACGGCGTTTGTGGTGCACGGCTACTTCGATCATTTAGGGCTTTATCGCCATCTGCTGGCGCACCTATTGGCGAAAGGCTGGCGGGTAGTGCTATGGGACTTACCGGGCCACGGTCTTTCAAGCGGCCCGCGGGCGGAAATTGAAGATTTCGACGACTACCAGCACTGCCTGACACATATGCAGAATACTCTGCAAACACTGAAGATGGCTCCTAAACCCTGGCTGGGGGTTGGGCAAAGCACCGGGGCCGCTATTTTGGCCACCGACGCGTTAACCCGCCGTGAGGCATCCGAGTGGGATGGCTTAGTGCTACTGGCGCCGTTGGTACGTCCCTGGCGGTGGAGCCAGGCCAGCTGGGTGCATTTAATCGCTAGCCCGTTTTTAAAAGAGCTGCCGCGCAAATACCGGCCCAACTCAACCGATGAAACGTTTACCGAATTTCTGCGTGACCGCGACCCGCTGCAGCCCGAGCGGTTGAGCGTTGCCTGGGTGAGCGCCATGCGCCGTTGGATGCCGCGCCTGCTGGCGCTAGCGCCTGTGGATATACCGGTGTTGATTTTGCAGGGCCAGCAGGATTTAACGGTGGACTGGGAATGGAACCTGAACATTCTGGCGGAAAAATTTACCGCCGCTGAGGTTCACTACCATCCAGATGCGCGCCACCATCTGGTGAACGAAGCAGAGCCGATTCGTCAGGTGCTGTTTGAAGCCGTTAATACGTTTATTGACCAGATGCCCGCCGGTAAGCCTGAGGCTACCGATCAATAAGCATTTACTTAAAGGAGTGTTAACAGATGACAGCAGCGCCCAAGGTATTAGTATTTGCAGGCAGTAGCCGTCAGAACTCACTCAATAAGCAGCTGGCCCGGCTAGTGGCTAAGCGTATTGAAGCGCTGGGCGGTGTGGCAACGTTCGTGGATTTAAAAGACTACCCGTGCCCCTTGTTTGATGAAGATATCGAAACCCAGGGCATGCCCGAGAACGTGCTTAAACTGCGTAAGCTATTGGCCGATCACCGGGCGCTGTTTATCGCCTCGCCGGAATACAACGGCTTTATCACTCCGCTTTTGAAGAACACGCTGGACTGGCTGTCTCGCCCTTATGAAGACACGCCGGGTCTGGCACTTTACTCAGGTAAATGGGCCGCGCTGGTATCGGCTTCCCCCGGCGGGTTAGGCGGCATTCGCGCCATGCCGTTGGCCCAACAGCTGCTCGCCAATCTGGGCTTGATCGTACTGCCCCAGCCCATGTCGCTCTCTAAAGCGCACACGGCTTTTGATGAAACGGGCTCGTTTATCGAAGAAGCCAATAGCAAAAAGCTGGATGCGCTCTGCCAGCGGCTGGTGGATATTCTGGTGCGTGCGAAGGATTAGGTTCTACTCAAGAATCTGTCAGCCAAGTCCATTTCAATCGCCTATCCAATTACCAAAAGTAGTTGGATAGATTGTGGTTGAATTGTTTATATGTTAATTATTATTAAGCCAATGCTAAAATAGCTGAATGGAGAATGAACAAGCAAAGAGCTTGGAAACGAAGGTTAAGAAGATGGTCTATAAATGAATAGAGATTTTCAATATTTGACAGAATTGATTGAAGAATTTTTTCGTCAGCGAAGAGTAGGTAGATCTTTAAGTATCATTGAAGAACAAAATATTACGGGGTGGGAAATCTGGTTTCAGGTTGAATTCGCCAACTTTCTCAGCCAGCATCACTCCATGCCTGAGTGGTGGCGCGAGTACGCTGTAGAGTTTGACCGGCGGAGGGAAAAGATGGGAGTTTTTTGCCGTCCTGATTTTATAATTCGTAAGAAAGGATGGCGAACAGATGCTTATGCGGCCTTGGAAGTAAAGCAGCATCCAGAGGCTAGCGTATGCTTCTCTAACATGATGAAAGATATTACAAAGATTGCCAAAATTAGAGCGTCCTCTTTGGATCTTAGATCTTTTTGGGTACTGGGGATCCATTTAAGAAAACCTAAAGCTGAGCTTTTTAATATGATTGAATCACGGCACGAGGCTGCCGGATTGCAGTTGTATGCCGATAATGTTCTTATCAAGTATATACCCAATAGTAAATATGCATTTTCCATATTCTGAAGTGGATAGTATGAATCTTCCTTTCCGGCCTGGGAGGGTCGAAGGGCTGTGTTAGCTGACGTTAGAAAAAGCTTGTGTGTAGTGGTTCAATAAAACCGGACACCAACGTAGGTGGTAATATTGCCACCATAAGCGAGGTGTCTGATGACCAAGAAACGACGTACTTTTTCGCCTGAATTTAAGCAGGAAGCTGCC
>NZ_JBQTDC010000030.1:0-54366 GCF_052353045.1 Halomonas sp. AOP7-B1-5
ATCAGTAGGCAGGGGTAAGGGGCTTAAACAGTATTGCTCCCCCCCGGCACGGCTTTCCCGTTCGCCAGCGCGCATGGGGGGCAGCGCTTTGTTGGGGCTGGTTTTAAACATTCGATTTACATTCAATCACTTTAGGAGCAATACCTTTTCTGGAGCCATGCTGCCATTCATTACTGAGGTTACGTTGTCCCCATTGTTGATTGCATCGTTGGCATGTCTGTTATGAGGCTTGATTCAAGCCAATCGTCAGGTCAGGCTGATTATCAAACAGCATCTTCAACAGAGAGAAAATAACCAGTCCGACCGGCATATAAAGCATAAAACCGAGCCCGCCGAAATAAAGGGATACGATAAGCCCTCCTATAGCGTAGGGCACCATAAAAACGAACATTGCTTTACCGAATCGCTCTTTCTTCTTCATTAAAGCTGCCAGAAGACCCTCTTCTTCTGCTCCAATCAGCAGCTCGCTTCCACAGTTTGGGCAAGTGGTCGTTTTGGATTCTAAAAGATTAGTGATCCATTGCGATTCTTCACTGAAGCAAGAAGCACATGAGGGGCACTTAAAATCAATATTTTCGATTAAGACTTTTTCCTGTTGATCACTTACTACTTTTTCGCTCACTTCTTTACTCTCCAATACTGGTGTATCGATATAGCGTTATGGAACGCGCTGACTGTAGTGTTAGCTTCTGTAATCCCCTCATTTTAGAGGGCTTCAAAAGTAGAGCTCAGGCCACAGCGGCCAGTTTCTGTCGAGGGGATTACTGGATTACCAAACGTTGAGCCTCGGTTATTGGTAGCTCATTACCTGCGTCACTTGGGACGGTAAAACCATAAGAGTGCCAACGCTGGCCCTGCTGCTCCTAATACATTGCCCAAAATGCTGCAGCGACTCCATGAAGTAGTTTTCGAAAACGGCACGGCCGGTAGGGTAGGTTCGTGTTGCATCAGCAACCAAATCAGCATCACCGCAAATGAAACTTCTCTTCTACTACTTCAACATCTGGCAATTTGGCTTTAAAGAAGTTTAAAACTTCTTCTCGCTCGCCCTTTTTGCAATAGACCCTCATAATACCTTTAGGCATTATTTCACCCTCATCAGAGTCATACCATGGGATATTCAATCCAATAACATCTCGTTTAGGATAAAGATAGATTTTATTGGTGTCTGGCCAATAAAACGAACGATGATTACTACTATCCTGCTTTGCCTGTTGCGATCCCGCCTGCAGAGCCATGAGTCCCATTCCCAAGGGGCCGATACCTGCAATTATCAAGGCTGGCTCAAACAATGCCAACACGCCCACCACGGGTAGCAAAATAATCGCGGACCACTTCAGAAATGCCTTGCCCGATACCTCTCGCGGCTCCCATGAATGCACCTCCACTAACGTTTCAGTAAAACGATAGACAAAGATGGTCGTATAATGAGTAATAAATAGGGAAAGTGATATTGTAAACAAAAAAAACACTGCTCCTAGCAATAGCGGGAGTAAAAGTCCTTCACTACCAATAGAACCAATATTGAAACCAAAAAAACCCGTTCCAAGACTAACCAGCACCATTGGAATTAAAATAAAATTCATGCCAGAAGTGTTATAATTACGGGCTTTAATCTGCCAACTCATTACGGCATTTTCATTCGTATACCTCCAGGGCATTTCGGCAATGAAGTCCTGCTTGGGCTGAATAAACCACATATCAGTATCCTTACTCTTCTGGGGTTAGGGGAACCGTCAGGGCAAAGCGGGTAGGCGCGCGGATACCCCGAGTTTCCTCACCATTGGGTTCGATCTCTTTTTTGCCTGCGGCAGCATCAGGCTTGTAAAAGGTGAAACGTAAGCGATCTTCGCCTGGTGAGAGCAGCGTTTCGCTATACTCTACCGTAAGGGTAAAAGACTCACTTTTTTCTTGTTCACTGGCCGGTATCCAGGCCTGCCACACTCGCACATCTTCCGTGTTATATTCTGAGCCGGTAGTAAGCACGACTCCCTGTTCGCCTGGTTGATGAGGACTGCGCTTGAAGCTATCGCCAGGCGCCCAAAATCCATCTCGGCCGATCTCTGAGATGCTGACGGTATCCCCCGCTAAAGAAGCAGGGAAGGAGATTTGTAACCAGTAGCCATAATAAGTAGTACTCATCTCGCCTGGACTGTTATTAGACGCATGAGACAGATCAAATGTCGTACGACTTACTTGCGTCAATTTGATAGAAGGTCGTAGCAGCGTTTCCATCAAAGCGCGCCATTCGTTATTCTGGCCCTCATCAGACTCATCCCATTTATGTTCACCTCTTCCCCAAACACTGGTATAGAGCCATAAGCGCGCCCCTTCACGGTGAAACCGGGCAGCAAAATGCGAGGCGACAAGGTGTATGACCCCTGCCGCAAACAGAATGCCAGAGACCCATCCGCCCAATATCCATGCGAAAGCATACGATCTAGCCATGGTGGCGCCAACAATTTGAGCAGTGGCTGTAACGGTCATAGCACCGCTTGCAGCCATTTTAAATCCAAGTGCTACGCGCTCACTAGTACTGGTAGCGTCTCCATAATCACTATAGCTACTCCACGTATCCAACCCTGCGGAGATAGCCCCGATAGCCGACAAGCCCGCTACGCGCGTGGCCAATTTACCCGCCAGGCGTGCCGCTTGATGCCGCCCTTCGCCTACCCATTCAGTAATACCGGCCTTTGCTACAGCTGTCATACCCCCTGACAACTTAAATTGCTGCGTAGCATGCTTGTTCCAAAACGGCATGACCCATAGGCTCATGGTGGCGCCAGCGGCAAAACCAGCGTTAGCCACCAGGTTCCTCGCTTCCGCGGCATCGACACCCTCTACATTGGCGGTACGTGCCGCTTCCTTGAAGTTATAGAGGTTCAATCCGGCAATCAAAAGCGGCATTCCTCCCCCCATTCGCTCAATGAAACCGACCATATAACGTCGAGCCGCGTTTGCACCATCCGTGAATCTTAAACGCTCTATTGTGCGCTGTTCGTATAAGCCAACAGTTGCAAGATTATTCGCGCGAACCTGATTGCCAGACTTATCAAGATCGAGGGAATTGTCTGCAGCAGCGACGCGGTTAGGCTTTTCGAAGGCATGCACGTGGCGTTGTTGCTCTAATCGATTAGCTCGATTGGTATTTTTTTGTTTGTTTGCGTCATTAATTTGTGCAGTTATCCGCCAAGAGGTGTCATACCATTCACGAAGTTTGATCTCGTATTCAAGATCGAGCACCAGTCTTGATGAGGCTAAATCCGGGTGAGTAAGAACGACCATAACAGGATGCCATAGTGCTTTAGCTGTTTTTTCTAACGACACCTGCCCGCCGGCACCCAAGGACGCTAGAAAGTGATAAGAAATACTTTCCCACACTTTTTGCGTAGGCCCTCTTACCCCTTCGCGTAAGGTATCAAAAGCCTCTCGTACATGCGGCGCCAAGGCTTTGTAGATGGCATGATTTTGCACCTGTTCATACTTGAGAATACCCCGGAACGCCTCGGTGCGTTCCGCCACGCTCGAAGCGCTAACTCCATTGTCGGCGGGCTCTCCATCTTCAGTGCCCTGCTCAATAAAGTGTTGTGCTATGGTTTCAAGGGCATCAGTCAGAGCAGGATCAAAATTACCCATTGCGAAGCCAATTAACGAATCACGTGCCTGGTATGTCGTGTTCAACCACTCCCGGCCGGTCTGCGTTGCCCCAACAGCTTCCATTGCCATACAACCGCATTCATGAATGGCTTGGTTCTGGTTGGCATCAACCGTATCGAAACAGAGTTCTTGAGCAGACAATGGCAAACGTTCCAACCAGATAGTCAGGTCGGCCAGGCTGTTTTCGATATGAGTTTGCAAACGCTCTAGCTGTGGCTGATGACGATGGATATAGTCAATGGCTTCTTCATAATGCACGTCATCACGCAAGAGGCTTGTAGCGTTCAAAACATCAGGATCAGGCGGTTCAATACCTAATGCTTCTAACTCATCATAAATGTCTATGACTCGCTGCTCACGGCTTTCTGTACTATAAGTATCACCGGATAAAACCTGCTTCAAATCTTCCGTGAGTTGTCGTGCCCGAGCTGTTTTAGCGGGATCATCTCGGACATCGTCTGGAATATTGTCGTCATCCAGATAATCACAAAGCGTTTGTAAAACGGATGCAATCTGTAGCTTATGCCCATGCTCATCCAGAAACGCTTCCAACTCCATCTCGCGCCCGGCTAGCGCCATGTGCAGGTCATTGACAATTCCCAAGTCATCATCGATTGCTACGAAAATGGATTCATCTTGGTTAGCGATACCAGCGAGAACGCTGTCCTGCGTAATCTCGGGTTTGACTTCCATATGACGATATACGCTTTCATCCCCATTAACAGACGGGCTATCCGAAACAGTCTCCTCCCTTTCCACGGTCGAGACCGTGGTACTGGTAAACCCATCCACCGCGCCATCGGTCGTAATATCCGCCACGTGTTCGGCAAGCTGCGTGATCGGCGCGGCGTGGGCGGAGAATGATGCGCTGGTGGTTGTATTAACCGCCGCACTTAAATTGACGGAGCGCATGATACGTTGACGAACATCCGCGTTCTCCAGCACATATTCGCGAATGCGCTCGGTCCACTTCACAGAAGAGTACGCCAGGGCGATGGAGATACCGGTGGAGTAGGTGAGATGGGGATCACCATTGAATGTGGCACCCTCTATAAGGTACTCAGCAATACGCGTCTCCCCTTCCTCGCTTACCCAGACGTACAGCCAGCCATCCCGCAATTGCCGCAGTGTGTAATCACGGGTATCGATCTCGGGATAGCCAGGCCCCTGCCACTCTTCCGCAATCGGATGCGGCGCGGGTGCCCCTGCCTCGGCGGGTGCCTCATCAATGGCATAGCGTACGGGAAAAATATCGATGTCGAGTAACAGCGGGCAGACACCGCCTCCCATGGGCGTTTCATCAAAGGCGGCATCGCGCGATTGCGCATGAGCATCCGTGTTAGCCATGAGCGGCCTCATTATTGATAGGTGGTGTTTGGGTCGCGACGGTGTGATGGGAAGTAGAGGGAACACTATCCGCGGCGGGCGTGCGGCTCCAGCGATCCATGGCATACAGCTGCTCTTGCGCCGAGAGATGGGCGCCGCCAGCGGCGTGTTCTCGCCAGTGCTGGTAAAGCCCATCACTGGCGATACTAAAGTCATTCCCCCAGTGCAAGCTGAGGTCCACCCAGATAGCCAGCTGGCGGTGCGTATTGGCGCCCCAGGCCTTGGCCTGTGCCAATTGTGCATCCAGCCACTGCCCCCGGTACTGAGCAGGCAGGGCGTGCCAGGCGGTACGTGCATGTTCATTAAAGTAGTCGGTCAGGCGCTCTTTCAGCTGCCAGTGAGCGACTGCCTCCAATGCGTCGTATTGCGCGTGTGCCATGGGTAGAAAATCGGGCGCCTGGGCGCTGTTGGAGACTACACGGGCATTTCCCGAAGACGAATCGTCGCTCCGTTGAAACGCCTGCCATGAGAACGTTCGTTGCTCGCGCCAGTTGGGGGACCAGTGGGCGACCCACCAGGTAGTGATAGGCCCCATCAGGGAAGGGAGCAGCGCCCCGGCGTAACTTTCCAACCATAAGCGCGTGACCAGCGGATCAGCAAAACGCAGCAGTTGCTCCTGGCCAGCCGCGCCTTTGAAGGTAATAAATCGGCGAAAATGGCGGCTAAGCTGCCCTGTATCCGCTTGGCTATTGATAAACGAGAGAGCCCGATACAGCGTGTTGTCTTGACTATCATTGGCTTCACTGAGCAAACCTTGTCGCTTGAGTTTGACCACAATGGGGCCATGCTCGGCCAGATCGCTCCAGCGGGTAGCGAGGTAAAGCGGCTCGATCTCTTCGACATCGTCACGGCGATACAAGCGTTTCAGGGCATCGGGATACCGCACGCCATCGATCAGTGCGTGCGTCGCGGTAGAGAAAGTCCGCATTTAGCGTTCCCCTTGTTGATCGCTGGGCGCTTCACAAATATCGCAGTAGGCGGGGGCTTTCAGCAGTGACTTGAGCTGCGCGGCATGGTGAATCGGCGTCAACACCGGCGAATGCCCAATCGCCTCAACCCGATCATGATCCTTGCCCTCCAACATCGGCGGACGTTTAGGAGGCTGGGCCGCTTGCCCCGTCCCGTTTCCTGGACTACCCCCCGCGTTGATCTTGACCTGAGGCCCCACGATGGTGACCCCGCTGGCGTCGAGTTTCATGAAAGTGCCGCCGACGTTCAGGGTGATCTCGGCACCGGCGTCGATGACTACTTTCATACCCGCCTTGTGGTGTACCTCCTGCCCGGCTTCGACCAGATGGGCCTGGCCGAGTTTCTGGTGCTGGGTGGTGTCGACGATGTGGTGGTCATTGTTTTTGATATGCGTATGGCGCTTGCCGTGCACCGTTTCATGATCGTCGTTGTCGATCTCGCTGATACGGTCGTTGTGGACCTTGAGGTGGCTGTCGCGCTTAATCTCTTCAGTGCGATCATTCAGCGTCAAAAGCTCCAGGTCTTTCTGGGCGTGTAGCCAGATCTGCTCCTCACCCGCTTCATCTTCGAAGCGCAGTTCGTTAAAACCTTCTGCCTTGTGGCTCTGGGTGCGGATGACCGTGCGGGTCTTGTGTTCCGGCAGCGCATAGGGCGGCTGGTTGACGGCGTGATAGGTGCGCCCGGTCACCAGCGGCTGGTCCGGGTCAGCTTCTAAAAATGAAACGATCACCTCGTGGCCGATGCGCGGAATGGCCATGGCCCCGTAGCCACCGCCCGCCCAGTCCTGGGCTACCCGCACCCAGCAGCTGGCGGTTTCATCCGGATCGGCGTAGCGGTCCCAGGGGAACTGCACCTTCACCCGGCCGTGCTCGTCGCAGTGAATCTCTTCACCTTCCGGCCCCACCACGAAGGCGACCTGAGGGCCATCCACGCGGGGCTTGGGGTTGGGCGTCGCTCGCCAGGGTGTGTCGCCAGGAATGAGCGTGACCTGATTGAAATATCGCGTCATGCCGTTCGCGTCGAAATGGCCGACGCTATCCTCTTCAAGCGCCTGGGGCTGTTCGCCGTGGTGGAGGATTTCGATGGGCTGCCAGTCGCGGTTGAGGCTTTCGGTATCGTGGTCGGCCAGCGTGAAACGCAGCCCCGGCGCGAGTTCTGGCAGGTCGCTTTCTGCCTGGGCAGTGAGCGCTTCACGGCGCAGATGTTCTACACGTATGCGCGTAAACGGCTTGCCCGAGGCGTCTTCTTTATAGCGGCCAGGGTAATCGAAATGTTCGTAGTCGCTGCGCTGGCCGTGCTGTTCAACGTCGCGGCCCACGTGTTCGTGCAACTGGGCATAAGCCGGGTTCTTGAAGGTGTAATCTTTCAACGTGGCGGAAGCCGCCGCTACGCGAGCGGTCTGGCGAAGCTTTCGCACATGGCGAATCGGCGCGGTGCCTCCGGCGCGGCTGTGGTAGGTACGCTGCCCTACGTGGCCAAGCAGGCGCGGGTCGTCGGCAAATACCAGCCGATGGGCGCCTTCTTCAAAAGTATGGTAGTAAAACAGCCCTTCTTCCGCCGCCAGGCGCTCGATAAAAGCGAGGTCTGTTTCGCGATACTGTACGCAGTACTCTCGCTCTAACGGTTCGCGGATCACGTTAAAAACCACGTCATTAATGCCCCGTTCACTACACAGGGTATTGATGATGGAGAGTGGGTCCACTTTTTGAAAAATACGCGAGTTCTGGCGTAGCGAAAGGCGCCATAGCGAAGGGCTAAGCCTGACAGAGTAGAATGTGCGCCGGTGACCACGGTCGGCTAGAATAAACTCACTGATCATGCCGTTTACGTAGCGTAGCGGCTTGCTATCTTGCCAGATAGTGAGTGTGGCGGGTTGGTCAAGTAATTCGGTTGCGCTTAAGCGGCTATCGCGACTGGCAAAATTTAGCCCCAGCTCAAACGGTTGAGAAAGCGCTTCTCGGTAGGCAAAATCGATGACGGCGGCATCATCAACGCCGGGTAGCTTTAAGGTGAATTGTAGGCCAGTGCCGTCTGCCATCGTGCCGCTCCTTGGACCGAGACTCAAAAATGAGAAACAATCAGGGTAACGGCATTAGTCTAAAGGGCAACCCATTCACGACACGAAGCGCCAATGTCTTACAAGCAAGTAAGATATTTCTTACAAAAAACTAAAAGATTTGAATTTATAAATACATAGCATTACTTATCTAACGCCTGCACCAAGCCATGGCGCACATACCAAACGTGTTCGGCACGCTCAGCGGCGTCCTGGCAAAACCAGCCGTTCAAATCGCGTAAGCGGCGCTGCTGGCGCTCCATGGGCACTATGCCGCGCCCGACCTCTTTAACGATCATCACCAGGGTAACGTGGTTCGCTTGCGCGGACTGCTGAAGCTCGTTTAGATCATCGCACCATTGCGCGCGCCAATCGTCGCTACCTACATCCGATTCAATGGTCGCCGTTAGCCAACCCAGTACGCCGTGCACTACCAGCGGCGTGCCGGGTAGCATTATACCTACACATTCGCGTAACCGCTGGCCGGGTGACAGCCGCCACCATACGGCACTTGGAAAGCGCTTTTTTACAACACTTCGCTTACCGGAACAGGCACCACCGATGAACACTTGCATAGCCACTCTCCTTGCCCATTAACGTCCGGTTGATACGTCAACTCCCAGCGTCGTCCCTGGGCTTGAAGTACGGTACCCTCCCAAAAATCGATGGTTTCAAAACGTCGGCGCAGCTCGCGAATAACCCCACCGTGGGTCACGGCGAGAACTTTGCGATATCCGTTTGCCAGGGCATCCGCTGCCACATCGGCAAGCCATAGATCCAGGCGTTCACGTAACTGTGCCGCTGACTCCCCGCCGGGGATCTGCAGCTCGCCTACGCTATCGATCCAGGCGCGATAATGCGGCAGGTCTTTTAACTCGTCGTATACTTTGCCTTCATACTCGCCAAAGTGCAGCTCACGCAGGCGAGGTTCCAAGCTTAGCGGTACGCCCGGTTTGGCCGCTTGCACCCACTCAAGGGTTTGCTGGCAGCGATGAAGATCGCTTGAGTAGATCGCGTCAAACTGCTCATCGGCCAACCCTGCACGTAGTGCTAAAAGCCCTTCTTCGGCTTCGGGAAAGAGCAGCGGGATATCACGCTGCCCCTGATAGCGGCGCTCTACATTCCAGGCGGTGATGCCATGGCGAACCACCACCAGCTCCACATTAATCCCATCAGCCATAGTTCCACTCCTTCAATCGTAGCGCCCACCATATCACCGTTAATACCCTGAAACAGTTTTACCAGCGCCCACCGGCAGCCGCCCACTAGTACGCCAGTGGCGATCAGCATTGCAATGATGCCTGGGTAAAAAAGTGCCAGTGCCAGCAAAGGCACTAGCGAAAGCCATACGTCATGCACGCCAAGCGATTGCTTCCAGGCCCAAGCCAGCCCCTTTGACTGCGCACAGGGCGTTAATATCAACAGCGCTGCGCCGCCCCAACGGCCCAGGGCAGGTAAAACGATCAGCCACCACAGCGGCGCGTTATAGCTCAGTAGCGCCCACAGCAACACGCCCTTCCAGGCTAACAAGAAAAGCAGCGCTAATATGCCGAAGCTGCCAATCTGAGGGTCTTTCATGATTTCCCAGCGGCGCGCCAGCGGCTGATTGCTGCCCAGCGCGTCGGCTAAATCCATTACCCCATCAAGGTGTAAGCCACCGCTCAAGCCTACCCACAGGCTGAGTAACGCAAGCGCCGTAATCGGCGCGGGTGCGTTATGCATTAATAGCGCCAGCAGCGCCAATAGGCAGCCCAGAAAAAGTCCAACAAGGGGATAGGCACGGATGGCCCAACGGCGGGTTTCAGAGTTCCACGGGCAGGCAATGGGTAGCGGCAACCGGGTTAAAAACTGAAGCGCCAGAACGCATCCATAAAGCGCACTCTTCAGCATGCGGTTGCCTTGGGCTTCCATTCGATGACACGGCCTGCGACTACTTCAAGCACTGAGTCAGCCTCAGCGGCAAGCCAACAATGCAGCGACTGCAAAAAGGCCACATAGCGCCAGGTTTCCGGGTCACGAGCGGGTAAGTCTTCGTTAATGTCATTGGACACCACCACCAGCTGTAATCCACGAGCCCGCGCATCACGTATGCTTTTTGCTAAAAGCATCTTGCCTTGGGATTCGGTTAGCTCACTGGCGTACAGAATCTGGCTTGCCCAGAGCGTCAAGCAGTCCAGCAATACGGCGGCACCGTCAGGTACCTGCGCAATTGCCTGGTCAATGGCCAGTGGTGCCTCAAGCGTGATCCAGCGGGCATCCCGAGCGCATTGATGGCGTACTGCACGGGCGGCCATTTCAGCATCATAAATCTCGGCGGTGGCTATGTAGTAGCAGCTACCCCCGCTGGCAGCCTGTTTTACGTGCAGCTCGGCCACCTCGCTTTTTCCGGAGCGTGCACCGCCACTAACAAACACAATCATTCAGCACCGTTAATAGTCAATGGTTTACACCTGTATCACACAGCGCAATACGCACCCGGCCACTGCTTAAACCGGAAACACGATGGGGATGGCGAATAAGCATGCCGTTGCGCAACCGCCGTTCAAAAATACGTTACTGGCAAGCCCACGCTTTCGCAAAGCATTATTAGGCTCTGCTCGAAAAAAGTGCACTATAACGCGTCGCCAATAGGTATGAAGAGATTTCGCCGCCCCCCTGCGCTTGTGATACGCGGCGGTTTATCACTCACACATAATATTCACACTGCATGCATCAGCAATATCCATATCCACATCAGCCCCAGGAACAGCAGCCAAGCCATATGCATTAGCGCAATGGTGATATTAATATGCGTTACGTTAAGCGGCTCTAAAGGTTCGCCGAGCGGCGCGCGGCGCGAGACAATTCCCTGATAGGTGTTAATACCGCCCAGCTGCACACCCAGTAGCCGAGCCACCATGGCTTCCGGCCAACCGGCATTGGGGCTTGGATGGCGCGGCGCTTCATGGCAGGTAGCACGCAGCGCGCCCCGCCAATGCAGCGGCTTGTTTGTTACCGCAGTCAATACAATGCCAGCCACCCAAAGGCAACCCGCCGTTAATCGAGCGGGCAGCCAGTTAGCGATGTCGTCTAGCTTGGCCGAAGCAAAGCCGAAGTTTTCATAGCGCTCGTTACGATACCCGACCATTGAGTCAAGCGTATTAATCGCTTTATAAGCCAGCGCTAAAGGCGCGCCACCCAGCATGGCAAAAAACAGCGGTGCGGTGATGCCATCCACCGTGTTTTCCGCTACGGTTTCCACCGTTCCGCGGGTAATTTCCGATTCATCAAGCTTTGCCGTGTCGCGCCCCACTATCATGGAAAGCGCCTGGCGCGCGCCTGGCAAATCGCCTCGCATAAGCGGTGCTGCCACGGCACGCCCCGCATCCGCCAACCCTTTAATGGCAAGGGTAGTGGCCAGCAGCCAAAGCTCTGCGGCCAACCCAAGCCAGGGATGAATGGCTGTCAACAGCGCAAGCACCACACAGCTTATTCCCCATACGCTTATCACTACCGTTGCGGTGAGTAGAAAGCCCCGCCGCTTTCGCTGGGTGGGCGTGCCCTGGTTCCAGCGCTTTTCCAAAAAGCTGATCATGCTGCCGATGACAACGACGGGATGCGGTAACGAGCGTGGATCGCCTATGAGTAAATCCAAGCCAATGGCGAGCGTGATAAGCAGCATAAGGATCACGGCGCTTTGTCCGCGATACCTGCTGAGGTGAATGTCGCCATCTCAGCCATCATGGCGGTGGCGGCCTGAAGCAACGGGAAGGCGAGTGCAGCGCCACTGCCCTCGCCCAGGCGCATGCCCAAAGCAAGCAGCGGGGTTGCTTCAAGCGCGCCTAACGCCACCCCGTGGCCCGGCTCTTCTGAACGATGGCCGAACACCAGATAGCCACGCACCGCAGGGCAAAGACGGCAAGCAGTGAGTGCCGCCACCGTGGCAATAAAGCCATCCACCACGGCAGGTAGGCGGTACGCGGCAGCGGCCAGGTAAGCGCCCGCCATGGCGGCAATTTCAAGCCCGCCCAACGCGGCCAATACGCTTAACGGCTCATCAGCTTGGTATACGCGCGCTGCTAATGCGCGCTGAATGACATCGACTTTATGCGTTTGCTGCTGGCTATCAAGCCCCGTGCCCGCACCCACTACCTGCGCGACCGGCGTGCCGGTGAAGGCCGCCAGCATGGCGCTGCTGGCGGTGGTATTGGCAATGCCCATTTCGCCTACAATCACACTGCGACAGCCGGCTTTTTGCGCACGCGCTACGGCATTAATGCCCACCTCAATCGCAGCCTCGGCTTGCTCGGGAAGCATGGCGTTTTCGATCGCGATATTTCCCGAGGCGCGGCGTATCTTATCAACGACCACACCAGGGGCCTCAACATCGCTGACCACCCCCACATCCACCACCTCCAAGTGCGCATTGATCTGGCGCGCAAACACGTTGATGGCTGCCCCACCATTGGCAAAGTTAGCTACCATTTGCGCCGTAACGGCTTGAGGAAATGCCGAGACGCCTTCAGCGGCGACTCCATGGTCAGCGGCAAATACAATCACGGCGGGTGGTGTTATAGAAGGCGCAAGCTCACCGCTGATTTCGCTAAGTTGAATAGCCAATTGCTCCAGCATCCCCAAGCTTCCCGGTGGTTTGGTAAGCGTGTCCAGATAAGCCCGCGCCCTGTCGCCAGCAGCGCAATCAGCAGGTTGTATCTGGGCAATAAGGGAATGCATGGCAGGCTCCAGGGCAGGATAAAGGTCAACCGCGACGAAAGGCGCAAATAGTATCAAAACTTGCGCCATGGCGGGTGGCTCTTTCACTGAGGCAAGCCATGCGAAGGGCGGTTAGATCGTCTCTTCTCCGGCGGTTGAGGTGCTTTCCTTCCAGCCCCCACCCAGCGCCTTGAACAGCGTGGCCACGGCGGTCAAGCGCTCGCTTTGCACCTCTGCGCGATCAAGCTTGGCTGAGAGCAGCGAGCGTTCGGCATCCAGACGTTCGAGCATGCTGGTCTGGCCCTGGTCGTGCATCAGCACCGCCAGATCGCGGGCGCGCGAGACCGCGGCAAGCTGCGCGTCCACGGCTTCGACACGCTGATCGGTCAGTTCGAAGTTGTTCAATGCATCGCGCACTTCGTTAAAAGCGGTGAGTACGGTCAGCCGGTACTGGGCATCGGCCTGTTCCACTTGGGATCGCGAAATCTCCACATTGGCGCGGCTGCGGCCGAAATCCAGTAGCGGGCCGACAATCGATGCCCCCAAACCCCAGGCGCTCGCGTTGTCGGTGAACAGGTCGCTGGTATCAGCGGCCACGCTGGCAATGGAGGCGTTGAGGTTGATCGAGGGAAGCCGGGCGGCTTCAGCCACGCCTACCCCGGCATTGGCAGCGATCAGCGTGGCCTCGGCAGCACGAATGTCCGGACGGCGCTGAATCAGTTCCGAGGGCAGAAGGCGCGGTAGCCGCTGGGGTTCGGCAATTTCCACCAGATGCGTATCGCCGTAATCGAGCTCGCTCATCAGTTCACGTGGGGTGAGCCCCACCAGAATCGCCAGCGCCCCTTTCAGGGTTTCCACCTGCTGTTTCACTTGGGGAAGCTCGGTACGCACGCCTCGCCACTCGGCCTCGGCCTGACGAAAAGCAAGCTCGCTGATATCGCCCACGTCATAACGCAGCTTCTGCAGGCGGTAGGTTTCTTCGTAGGTGGCTTCGGTCTGCTCCAGAATATCCTGCTGGTACTGGGCGCTCTTGAGGTCAAAATAGGTGGTGACCACATCGGCAATCACCCCGATTTCGGCGGCGTCCCGGGCAAACAGACTTTCGCTGAACGTGGCCAGCGCCGCTTCGCGCTGACGGGCAAGC
Organism: Halomonas sp. AOP7-B1-5; assembly: GCF_052353045.1. NCBI lineage: Bacteria > Pseudomonadati > Pseudomonadota > Gammaproteobacteria > Oceanospirillales > Halomonadaceae > Halomonas > Halomonas sp. AOP7-B1-5. The sequence goes on from NZ_JBQTDC010000030.1 coordinate 13,905, forward strand.
CGCCCCCACAGGTCAAACTCGTACTCAAGGCTTCCCGCCAGAGAAAACTGATTACTGGTCGAGGTGATCAGATCCTGCACCGGCTCGATGTCGATCGGAATGGAGGCACCGGGCGTGCGCTCGCGGTTGGCCTCCAACTGATACCCAACGCTTGGAAACCGTTCGGCATCGGCAAAGCCGAGCTGGGCGCGCGCCTCCTGAATTCGTGCCAGTTGAACGGCAAGCTCCAGATTATCCTGGGTGGCGCGCTCCACAAGCGCGGTGAGCGCCGGGTCATCGAATTGGCGCCACCAGTTGCGCCAATCCATGCGCTCGGTTTGGCTAAGCTCGATATGCTCAGGCCAGGTTTCAGGTAGCTCGAGTTCTGGCGCCTGGTAGTCCGGCCCCACCGCACAACCACTGAGAAGTAGCGCCAGCGCGATGCCCGTCCAACGGTTTTTTGTGCATCCCTTCTTCATTAATTCTCCTTGCTTTTTATTGGCTTACCTGTGCGCCTTTATTGATTTCGCTTAAGTGTTACTCTCAATTAAAAATTTAAACGACTGTTCGCCTTTTTTCAGCCACCTACTATATTTCCAGCCACTAACTAGATTTTCTAGCCGCCAACTGGATTTTCAGCCACAAACTATAGTAGGTGGCTGACGTAATAACACCATTGGGACATGTTAACCGCTTGCAGGGAGGCAGCGCATGAAGCCGGTTTTTTTAGGGATCTTTTTACTTATTGCACCGTTGATAATGGCCGGCTGCGGTGACGACGAAGAGCGGCAAGAGCGCCCCGCACAGGTAGTCAAGCTAGTAGAGGCAAGCCAGCAAGCGGTTTACCCTGGACGCCGTTTCGTGGGCCGGGTCGATGCACGAAGCACGGTGAACTACGCCTTTCAGGTCGGCGGACGGATCACCGAATTTCCCGCCGTACAGGGGGCGGTAATACCCCAGGGTGAGCTGATCGCCCAATTGGACCAGACCGACTACGCACTACAGGTGCGCGCCGCTGAAGCCGAGTATGAGCAGGCCCGGCGCAACCTGAACCGCCAGCGCAACCTACGCGCTCAGGGGGCGGTTTCCCAGGCAGCGCTCGATGCCGCCATTGCCGAGGCCGAACGCGCCGAAACCCAGCTCGACAGCGCTCGCCAGGAACTCGCCTACACCACGCTTCACGCCCCGTTTGATGCGCTGATCGCCCGGCGTCTGGTCGAGAAATACACCACTGTCCCACCCAACACCGAAGTCGTGCGCATTCAGGACGTTTCAGAACTGCGCATTCGCTTCAATGTGCCCCAGGCATTGATGCAGCACCTGGAGAACGGCCGACACTTCAGCGCCGAGGCGGAGATTGCCACCCTCCCAGGCCAGCGCATTCCGCTTGAGTACCGCGAGCACGTCACCGAGCCCGATGACGTTGCCCAGACGTTCGAGGTCGCGTTCGCTCCGGCGGGTAATGGCATTATTGCCCTGCCCGGCACTACCGCCACGGTCTACATCCAACCGGAAGCACAGATCGATAGCCCTTTGATCACCCTGCCCAGCAGCGCCCTGGATAACGACGCTGAGGGCGAGTTTCGGGTATGGGTGTTTGATCCAGACGAAGGCACGGTGGCCCCGCAGCGCGTCAACGTGGGCGAAATGGTCGATGATCAGGTGATGATTACCGCAGGCCTTGAGGCTGGCTCGAGAGTGGTGGCCACCGGCGTTCATCTGCTGCGCGATGGCATGCAGGTCAAACCGCTCGACGCCGCGCTTTAAGGGGGCCGCATGGATATTGCAAAACGTTCGATCGAGAAACCGATCAATACGTGGCTGATTGTGGTGATCTGCCTGCTGGGTGGCATCTGGGGATTCAATACCGTTGGCAAACTCGAAGACCCCTCCTTTACCATTCCTTACGCCATCATCAATACCCCCTACCCCGGCGCAACCGCCGAAGAGGTGGAAGAAGAGGTTACCGAGCGCCTGGAGCGCGCGATTCAAGAGATGGAGCAGCTCGACGTGCTCGACTCCAAATCGCTGCCGGGCCGCTCGGAGATTCAGGTCGAGATCCAGGACAACTACGGCAGCGACCAGCTGCCCCAGATCTGGGACGAGCTACGCAGCAAGGTCAACGATGCCCAGTCTGACTTGCCACAGGGGGCTCTTGCATCTCAGGTGAACGACGACTTTGGCGAGGTATACGGACTGTTTTACGCCGTCACGGCCGAAGGGTTCTCCGCCCGGGAAGTACGCGATATCTCGACCTTTCTTCAGCGCGAAATACTGGCCGTACCGGGAGTAGCCCGGGTGACCACCGCAGGTGAGCGCGAAGAGAGCATCTACATCGATATCTCCAATGAGCGGCTGACGACGCTGGGCATTCCCATCGATCAGGTCATCAACACCATCCAGACCGAGAACGCCGTGGAAGATGCCGGCACGCTCAGAGCGGGCGATCGGCAGGTGCGCCTGGTGGCGCGTTCCAATATCGATAGCACGACGCTTCTGGAATCCATCCGCATCGGCCGACCCGGCACCACTGAGCAGGTCGCGCTTGCCGATATCGCGACGATCTACCGTCAGCCGTCCGATATTCCCGACCACATCATGCACTACAACGGCGAGCCCGCGTTTACGCTGGGCATCGCCGGTATCGCCACTGAAAACATCATCGAAATCGGCGAGGCGGTTGAAGCACGCATGGAGCAGCTGCAAAGCCGGATTCCTCTCGGCGTGGAGCTGCATCCGCTTTACGAGCAGCACAACGTGGTCAACGACGCCATCAACGACTTTCTGATCAACTTGGCCATGTCGGTGACCATCGTGATCGCGGTGTTGTGTCTGGTCATGGGCTGGAAGGTCGGCGTAGTGGTCGGCAGTACGCTGCTGCTGACCGTGCTGGGCACGCTGTTTGTGATGGGTATTTTCAATATCGAGATGGAGCGCATATCGCTGGGCGCGCTGATCATCGCCATGGGCATGCTGGTGGATAACTCCATCGTGGTGGCCGAAGGCATGGTCACCAATATCAAGCGCGGCATGAAGGCCAAGCGCGCGGCAAGCGCTGCCGCCAAACGCACCCAGATACCGCTCTTGGGTGCCACGCTGATCGGCATCATGGCTTTCGCCGGCATTGGCCTCTCAAGCGATGTGACCGGGGAATTCATGTTCTCCCTGTTTATCGTCATTCTCGTTTCATTAATGCTGAGCTGGCTGCTGGCACTGACCGTGACCCCACTGTTTGGCTACTTTCTGCTGCGCAAGAAAGGTGAAGAGGAAGACGAAGACGAAGAGCAAGACCAAGACGAAGAGCAAGACCAAGACCAAGAAAAAGACCCAGGCGAGGAAAGCAGCGAACAGCGCGACGAAGACAACGAAGACCGCGGCTACGGCGGGATTGTCTATCGCACCTACCGGATGCTGCTGCTGGCGGCGCTTAAACTGCGCATTATCACCGTGACGGCTCTGGTGGTACTCACCGGGGTGTGCATGTGGGCATTCACATTGGTGCCGCAGTCGTTCTTTCCAGACTCCAGTACGCCGCTTTTCTTTATCAATTACGAGTTGCCCCAGGGCACGGATATCCGCGCGACGATTCGTGATGTTGGCGAGATCGAGGCATATATTCTCGAACACGAGGATGTGGTGTCCGTGGCAAGCTTCGTGGGCCGGGGAGCGACGCGCTTCATGCTTACCTACTCCCCGGAGCAGCCCAATACCGGCTACGCGCAGTTCATCATTCGCACCAACGAGCTGGATGCCATCGACGCGCTCGACCGGGAGTTCTACAAGGAGCTCAACGAGCGCTATCCCAACGCCCAGGTACGCACTCAGCGGCTACAGTTTGGCCCCGGCGACGGCGCGGATATTGAAGCACGCTTTCAGGGCCCCTCGGCCGAGGTGTTGCGTGAGCTGGGTAACGAGGCCCGCCGGCGCATGGCCGCCAACCCGCTGTTGATCGATGAACGTATCGACTGGCGCCAGCAGGAGTTGGTCGTGGCGCCGATCATCAACGAGCAGCGCGCGCGTATTGCCGGCGTTACCCGCGAAGATATCGCCCAGACACTGCAGTTCGCCTCCTCCGGCATTCGCGCGGGCACCTACCGCGAGGGCGAGCACTTGATTCCAATCATCGCACGCGCCCCCCAGGCCGAGCGCGATGATGTGGCGCTTTTACGCGACCGCCAGATCTACAGCGAGGCACAGCAGCAGTTCGTGCCGATTACCCAGGTGGTCGACGATTTTGAAATACGCGCAGAGGAAGCGCTGATTGAGCGGCGCAACCGCGTGCGGACCCTGACGGTCGGCGCCGAGCCCGACAAGGGCTATACCGCCGCCCAGGCATTTGATGCCGTGCGCTCGGAAATCGAGGCTATCGAACTGCCGCCCGGCTACACGCTTGAGTGGGGTGGCGAGCACGAGAACTCGGGCGATGCCCAGGCGTCGTTGGGCGAGCAGCTCCCGGTAAGCTTCTTGATCATGGTACTCACCTCGATTCTGCTGTTTGGCAAGCTTAGGCAGCCGCTGATCGTATGGCTGGTGGTGCCCATGTCAGTATGCGGGGTGGTGATTGGGCTTTTAATCACCGGCCTGCCCTTCTCGTTTACCGCATTGCTCGGCATGCTGAGCCTTTCAGGCATGCTGATGAAAAACGCCATCGTCCTGGTGGACGAGATCGATGAACAGATACGCACGGGCACCGCGCGCTTTACCGCTCTGGTGGATGCCAGCATCAGCCGTTTGAGGCCGGTCTTTCTGGCCGCGGGCACGACGATACTGGGGATGATTCCGCTTTTATGGGATGCATTCTTCAACAGCATGGCCGTAACCATCATGGGCGGTTTGCTGTTTGCCTCTATATTGACCTTGATCGCCGTTCCCACGTTCTATGCGATGTTCTTCAAGATCAAACGCGACGAAGTGGAGAGCCGATAGCCTTATGGGGCGGCATTGCCTGAGAGAGCATCGGCATACGCTATACTAGGTTTCATTCAGAGGCCTACGCTGGGCTAATCACGTGAAGTGCACTACACGTGGTTAGCTTTTATTGAGCAAGATGTTCTTTTACCAACTGTCTTTACCAGCTGTTTTTATCAACTGTCTTACCAACTTTTTTTACCAACATAGAGTAATAAAACTACGCAATTGGTTCTGTTACGCTTTTAAAACTCTTAATTTCGCGCATTAGTATGTAAAATAACTACACAAATCGTGCCGTTTCTATCATGCAGAGGTCCTTATGCCGAGCCCAACACCTGCTACGTTAAATACCACCGTCGCCGAGGTTACTCAACGTATACGCGAGCGTTCCCGGCAGCGGCGTGCGCTTTACGAAGCGCATATGGCCGACCAGCATAAGCAAGGCGTGCACCGTGGTGAGCTTTCCTGCGGAAACCTGGCGCACGGCTTTGCCGGTTGTGACGTACCTACCGATAAAGGCCGCCTCAAGTTAACCAATAGCGCCAACGTGGGGATCGTATCGTCGTATAACGATATGCTGTCAGCCCACCGGCCCTTTGAAGATTACCCCGCGGTTATTAAAGAAGCCGCCCGGGGCATGGGTTCAACCGCCCAGTTTGCCGGCGGCGTGCCCGCCATGTGCGACGGCGTGACCCAGGGCCAGCCCGGCATGGAGCTATCGCTTTTCTCGCGCGATGTGATTGCCATGGCAACGGCCGTCGCGCTTTCCCACAACATGTTCGATGCTACGCTGTATCTGGGGATCTGCGACAAGATTGTACCTGGGCTGTTTATTGGTGCCGCGCGCTTTGGCCACCTACCGGCCATCTTTGTGCCTGGCGGGCCGATGACGACCGGCCTGCCCAACGATGAAAAAGCCCGGGTGCGCCAGCTCTATGCGGAAGGCAAGGTTGGCCGAGACGAACTGCTGGAGGCCGAATCCCAGTCGTACCACAGCCCTGGCACCTGCACCTTTTACGGCACCGCCAACTCCAACCAGCTGATGATGGAAATGATGGGCCTGCACCTGCCCGGCGCGTCGTTTGTTAACCCCGGCACACCTTTGCGTGAAGCACTCACCCGCTACGCCACCGAGCAGGCGATTCGCAATACCGAGCAGAGCGGCAACTATCGCCCGTTCTACAAGCAGATCGACGAACGTGCCATCGTCAATGCCATGGTCGGCCTGCTGGCCTCCGGCGGCTCTACCAACCATACGTTGCACCTGGTCGCCATGGCGGCGGCGGCGGGTATTACCATCAACTGGGATGACTTCACCGAGCTTTCAGCGGTAGTGCCCAGCATGACGCGTATCTACCCCAACGGCCAGGCGGATGTGAACCACTTCCAGGCGGCCGGCGGCATGAGCCTGCTGATTCGCGAACTGCTTCAAGCCGGGCTTATGCATGGCGACATTCCTACGGTGTTTGGCACCGACATGAGCGCCTACACCCAGGAGCCTTTCCTTGAAGACGGCAAGCTCACCTGGCGCGAAGGGCCTGAATCAAGCCTTGATTCAGAGGTACTCCGCCCGGTCAGCAATCCCTTCTCACCCACCGGCGGGCTTACCGTGCTGGACGGCAACCTGGGTCGGGGCGTGATCAAGATTTCCGCCGTCAAGCAGGCCCACCGCGTGGTAGAAGCGCCGGTTCAGCTGTTTGATGACCAAAACCAGGTCAAAGCGGCGTTTGAATCCGGCCAGCTGGATCGCGATGTGATCGTCGTGGTGCGCTTCCAGGGCCCTAAAGCCAACGGCATGCCCGAACTTCACAAGCTCACGCCGTTTCTGGGCGTGTTGCAGGACAAGGGCTTTAAAGTTGCCCTGGTCACCGATGGCCGTATGTCGGGCGCATCGGGCAAAGTGCCTGCGGCCATTCATGTAACGCCGGAGGCGGTTGATCGCGGGCCGTTATCCAAGCTTCAGGATGGCGATATCGTGCGCCTGGATGCCGAAACCGGCGAGCTGAACGTGCTGGTGGATGCCGCCACGTTCAATGCCCGCCCCTGTGCACAGGTCAATCTTGAACACAGTCACTTCGGCATGGGCCGCGAACTGTTTGGCGGCTTCCGCCACCTGGCGACCAAAGCCGAAGAAGGCGCCGGTGTGTTTGGCGGCTTCGAAGCCGAAGTGCTGTCGCGCGAGCTTGAAAAAATCGAGCAGGAGGATCAATGAGCCGACCCGCTCTCATTGGCGATATCGGGGGAACTAACGCTCGTTTCGCGTTAGTAACCCCGGGGCAAACGGCCCCCCAGCAGATTATCAATTTGCCCTGCGCCGACTATCCAGGCGTGGTTGAAGCTGCTCAAGACTACTTAAATCAGGTGGGCGCTACCGGCAATAACGCGCCCACCGAGGCCTGTTTGGCGTTTGCCTGCCCGGTACACGCCGAGCAGGTCAAAATGACCAACAACCACTGGCAGTTTTTAAAAAGCGAGGTTCAGCAGGCGCTGAACCTGTCACTTTTTAAGGTCATTAATGACTTTACTGCACAGGCGCTCGGCATTCCCCACGTGCCTGAACAGGATCTAGTGGAAGTAAAGGCCGGCACCACCCAAGCGCATGCCTCGCGTTTGGTGATCGGCCCAGGCACAGGATTGGGGGTCGCGGGCGTATTTCCAGGGGTGCATGCCTGGATCCCGCTACCTACGGAAGGCGGCCACGTGACGTTTGCGCCCACCGACACCTACGAGCGTAAGCTGCTTGATGAGCTGCACAAGCACTATTCACGCGTAAGTGTAGAACGCATGCTGTGCGGTCAGGGAATCGTGGATCTTTATGCCGCGCACTGTGCCCTTGATGGCGTAGCGTCAGGTTTTACCACCGCGGCCGAAGTCACTCAGGCCGCCAACCAGGGTGATGAAATCGCTTGCCGGACGCTGCTGCGGTTTCTAAAAATCCTGGGCGATGTATGTGGCGACGCAACGCTAACCATGGGCGCGCGCGGCGGGGTTTATCTTTGTGGCGGCATCATTCCCCGCCTGCTGGACTGGCTGCCGAAAAGCGAACTCTGCAGCGCTTTTATCGATAAAGGTCGCATGGGTTCCTATAACGTTGATATCCCCATATGGGTCGTCACCGCTCCCTGGACCGGTTTATTGGGCGCGGCTGAAGCGCTGCACAACGAAGAAGTGTTTTAACACCCAGGCCAACACCTAAAATCAAACGTCTAATAACTAATATAACAACAAGGAACGCCCATGATTTCTGTGATTACCTTTGGCGAAGCGCTCGTCGATATGCTCTCTAGCCGCCTGGGGGATACACACGATCATCAGGAAACCTTCACCCCCTACGCTGGCGGCGCACCGGCTAATGTGGCGGTTGCCTGTGCCCGCCTGGGAGTACCCAGCCGCTTTTTAGGCATGGTGGGCGATGACACGTTTGGCCACTTTCTGATTCGCGAACTTGATAGTCACGGCGTCAATACCCACGGCGTTGTGCTGACCAAAGCAGCCCGTACGGCGCTCGCGTTTGTCTCACGTGATGCTCAGGGCGAGCGCACCTTTGATTTCTACCGCCCACCGGCTGCCGACTTGCTCTACCGCCTACATCATTTGCCGCCAGGGGTATTTGAAAAACCGGCCATTGTTCACCTATGCAGCAATAGCCTCACCGACCCAGAAATTGCCGAAACCACTCTTGCTCTGGCAAAAATGGCCAAGCAGTCGGGCTGCCTGGTTAGCGTGGATGCCAACCTGCGGCATAACTTATGGGCAGAGGCCGCCGCCGATACGGGCTTGGTGACCCAGCTTTTAGACACTGCCGAGCTGCTTAAGGTATCTCTTGAGGAGCTTGACTACCTGCGCGGCGAGCAGACTCAGGATGCGTGGCTTGCTAAGCGCCTGGATGCTGGCGTAAAGGTCATTCTTATTACTGACGGCGCGAATGACGTTGTGCTCAAAAGCGCCGCCCTCGAACAGCGCATTGCGCCGCCCAGCGTACAGGCCGTCGATACAACAGCAGGTGGCGATGCCTTTATTGGCGGCCTGCTGGCAGAGCTCTCCCGGTATGGAATTGCACACGGCTGGCATGAAGATCATGCTTTCTTAAACGCGGCGGTGGCGTTAGCCTGCCGCTGCGGCGCGCACGCCGTTACCCGCCCGGGCGCCTATGCCGCCTTGCCTACCCAAACAGATATTGACGCACTGCGGGCGCTTTAAAGCGCCCTGTCTAGACCGACCGTTCATAACAACCGTCCATAACAGCTGTTCATAACAACTGTTCATCTTAACTGTTCCTAACCACTTGCAGCTCTGTGCATACCAACTTTCGTCTGCTTGTTAAAATGTCAGACATTTAATAAGCTCTAGGCATGATCGTCATTTACTGAGACATGCCATGACGCTAGATGCCTTACCCTCCCACCCCGGTGGGGCTGAAAACCTGGCACGCCTGCTTGCAAGAGCGCTGCTAGCCGGGCACTGGCAGCCCGGTGACCTGTTTCCCAAAGAGCTGGATATAGGCAAACATTTTGTTGTTAGCCGCAACCAGGTGCGTAATGCGTTAGCCAGCTTAACGGCTACCGGCCTTTTAGAGCGCACGGCAGGCCGCGGCACGCTGGTACGTGAGATGGGTGAATGGCACCTGCTTGATCCACTGATGAGTGAGTGGATGACGGGGCTGGTAAACCTTGACCCTCAACTGGTACGTGCGATTTACGCGTTTCGCTTTTCAGCCGAGCCTACCGTTGCCGGCTTAGCGGCCCAAGCGGCAAGCGCGGAGGATATCGCCCGGCTTGAAGCGGCCTTTGAAGGCATGCGCCGCTCGGCAGGCAATCCTGACGCCCGTGCCCAACATGCTGAATATGACGTTGCCTTCCATGACGCCACTTACCGCGCCACCCACAACCTGGTCTGGCGACAAATGGGGCATTTACTGCGCCCTTCTATCATGGCGCTGGTGCACCGCTCACAGCACGATATCAAAACGCTGGACGACAGCCTGACGCGCCATCGCCACGTGCTGGAAGCCATTAAAGCCTGCGATGCTCACGCCGCCGAGACTGCCGCCCGCGAGGTGTTGCGGCGTACCGCTATTGATCTCGGCATTGTCAGTTAATGATGGCTATCCCATTACTTAATTATTCGCCAATAACCAACTCATAAATAACTATTTCGCTAATGACGCTTTAAGAGGACAGCTAAACATGAAAATTACCCGCTTGAAGACCTGGCAAGTACCGCCACGCTGGCTATTTCTTAAAATTGAAACGGATGAAGGCTGCTACGGCTGGGGCGAACCGGTAATAGAAGGTCGCGCGGCCACGGTTGAAGCCGCAGTGCATGAGCTTTCCGACTACCTGATCGGCCAGGACCCGCACCGTATCGAACATCTCTGGAACACGCTTTACCGCGCCGGTTTCTATCGTGGCGGACCTATTTTAATGAGTGCCATAGCGGGTATCGACCAGGCGCTTTGGGATCTGAAAGGACGTGATCTGGGCGTACCCGTCCACCAGCTACTAGGCGGCGCGGTACGCGACAAAATGCGTATGTACGCCTGGACCGGCGGCGACCGCCCAAGCGATGTAGGCGCAGGCGCCAAGGCACTGGTCGAAAAAGGCTTTACCGCCTTCAAGATGAACGGCACGCCTGAAATGCAAATCGTCGACTCGCACCGCAAGGTTGATGAAGCGGTGGCCCGGGTTCGTGAGGCGCGCGATGCCGTTGGGCCTGATGTGGGTATCGGCATCGATTTTCACGGCCGCGTTCACCGCCCCATGGCCAAGGCGCTACTGCGTGAGCTTGAGCCGTTTCATCCCATGTTTGTCGAGGAACCCGTCGCACCGGAGCACCTGCCGTGCTTGAAAGATATTGCCGGCGGGCTGGGCTATCCCCTGGCGACCGGTGAGCGCTTGCATACCCGCTTTCAGTTCCGCGACCTGCTGGCCGACGGTATGATTGATATTATCCAGCCCGATATTTCCCACTGCGGCGGTATCAGCGAGGGGCTGAAAATTGCCGCACTCGCCTCCGCTTATGATGTTGCACTGGCCCCCCACTGCCCGCTGGGGCCGTTGACACTTGCCGCTTCGCTTCAGCTGGATGCCGTGAGTCACAACGCGTTTATTCAAGAGCAAAGCATGGGCATTCACTACAATCAGGGCAACGACGTACTGGATTATCTGGTGGATAAAACGGCCTTGAGTATCACCGACGGCTTCTGCGCCATTCCCCAAGGCCCGGGCCTGGGCGTTGAAATTGACGAAGCCTTTGTGGAAGAGCGTGCCAAAACCGGCCACCGCTGGCGCAACCCGGTATGGACCCATGAAGATGGCTCAATTGCGGAGTGGTAGCCCATGCAATCCACAGAAACTAACTCCACAAAAGCTAACTCCACAAAAGCTAACTCCATAGAAACTAGCGCCGCGGAGATGACTAACGAGCAGAGCCGTCCGCTTGCCTGGGTGGCGGTTGACTGGGGCTCGAGCAATCTGCGCGCCTGGGGGATGGATCAGCAAGGCAACGTTATTGCCCAAAGCAGCAGCGATAAAGGCATGCTCTCGCTTAAACCCGATGAGTATGAAGCCGAATTGCTGCACCTGATTAGCCCCTGGCTGCCTGCAAGCAGCCGGGTAGAAGTGATGGTTTGCGGCATGGCGGGCGCCCGACAAGGCTGGCAGGAAGCGGCCTACCTACCGGTGCCCACCCCGCTGGGTCAGCTCAGTCAAGGGGCCGTCATGCCCACCCTGACAGGCAGCCAGCTACGCGTTTATCTGCTGCCCGGATTAAGCCAGACCCGCAGCGATTCGCGGCATTTCGATGTAATGCGCGGCGAAGAGACCCAGCTTGCGGGCCTGGTTGCCGATACGCCTGAATTTTCCGGCCTTGTTTGCCTGCCGGGCACCCATTCCAAATGGGCGACCCTGGACTCGGGTGCAATAACTCAGTTCACCACCTACCTTACGGGTGAACTCTATCAACTGCTGGCTACCCAGTCGGTTCTCAAGCACTCGATTGGAAGCGATGCGCTAAATGATTCCGCCTGCCGCGCGGCATTTATTGACGCGGTGAGCGAAGTCAACGCTGCGCCCGAAACGTTTAGTAGCCGCCTTTTCGGGCTTCGCGCACAGGATTTACTCGACAGCGAGCTGCCTGTGGGCAAAACACGGGGAGCGGTGCTCGCGGCCAGGCTTTCGGGGCTCGCCATCGGCCTTGAGCTATCCGGTGCCTGCCAATCACGCCCAAGCGATGAGCCGATCACCCTGATAGGCAATCAAGCCCTTTGCCAGCGCTACACCATGGCGCTCAATGCTATCGGCTATCAGACACACTATTTGGATGGCGACACCGCCGTATTGGCAGGCCTTAAGCTTGCCCATCAGGCGCTGCCACACTAAGGCCGTCTTCTTGATGCTAACGGATAATGGAGAGATTGTGCTATGACGTTACCTTTAATCGGTATTTTACGCGGTGTAACACCCGATGAAGTCGTTGAGATTGCTCGCGCGGTGCTTGCCGCAGGCATTACGCAGATTGAAGTGCCCCTCAACTCTCCAGACCCGTTAGAGAGCATTCGCCGCCTGGTAGATGCCGTTGGCGAGCAAGCGGTGATTGGCGCGGGCACCGTACTCACGCCCGCGCAGGTGCGCGATGTGCATGCTGCTGGCGGGCGCCTGATTGTCTCGCCCAACTGCCGCCCCAGCGTGATTGAAGAAACCCATCGACTGGGTATGGCCAGCTGGCCGGGCATTGTCACACCTTCAGAAGCGTTCGATGCGCTGGAGGCTGGTGCCACGGGCCTAAAACTTTTCCCGGCCGTTCAGGTAGGCCTTGAGGGCATGAAAGCGGTGCGCGCCGTGCTACCCAGCGACACGCTGCTGTATGCCGTGGGCGGCGTGGGTATCGATAACTTTGCTACCTGGCAAGCGGCAGGCGTGGATGGCGCCGGGCTAGGCAGCGCGCTATACAAACCAGGCCAAACGGCGTCTCAGGTAAGCCAACAGGCACAGGCGCTGGTCGCCGCCTGGAAAGCAGGAGCCAATGCATGAATATCTCCACCTGGCAGGCCGAACTTAGCGTAGATTCACGCTGCGAGCTAGGGGAAGGCCCGCAGTGGCATGCCAGCAGCGGGCGGCTTTACTGGTGCGATATCCTGGGCAAACGCCTGCACTGGCACTCCCCCGCCACGGCGGAGAGCGGTCATTACCTGCTGGATCAAAAAGTCTCGCTTGCCGCCCCGCTTGACAATGGTGGCCTGCTGCTGGTCGGTGAGCATTCATTGACGCGCTTCGAGCCTGATAGCGGCACAGCCACCCACTTTGCCGATTTTGAAGCCGACAACCCCGTTACGCGCAGCAATGATGCGCGGGTTGATCGCCATGGCAGCCTGTGGCTTTCCAGCATGGGCAAGCAGGCCGAGCCTAATGCGGGCAGCCTCTACCGCCTGCATCGCGGCAAGCTTGAAAAGCTACGCACCGGGCTTACCATTCCCAATGCGCTATGCTTTTCACCCAATGGTGCAGCCGCTTACTTTACCGATACGCCGACCGGCATGGTGATGCGCTGGGCGCTGGACGATCAGGGCTGGCCCATTGATGACCCCGTCCCTTTTGCTGATTTTTCCAACCATACCGGCAACCCGGACGGCGCCGTGATGGATAGCCAAGGCTGTCTATGGCTGGCCCTCTGGGGCGCCGGACAAGTAGTGCGCTTAAATGCACAAGGTCAAGTCATTGGCCGTATTGACCTGCCTACCAGCCAGCCCTCCTGCCCGGCGTTTGCCGGCGCTGACCTTAAAACGCTGTTTATCACCACCGCCCAAGAAGGCTTTACCCCAGATCAGCTTGCCCAAGAGCCTGACGCTGGCGCGCTCTTTTCAGTGCAACTCGATATAGCCGGGCTTGCCGAGCCGCCGCTTCGGCTTACCTAAATAACACGGCCGCTAAACCAAAAGGCCCCGCTAGCGAATGCTAGCGGGGCCTTATTTTTGGGGGTTAACAGCGATGCTTGAGCTTTTAATAGCCCGTTGGGCAATTAACCCGCAAAGCTTATATACATCACGATCACCAGCACCACCAGCACAATGCCTGCGGGTACCGCGCCTTTCCAAGGGGTCAGGTCAACATCGCCGGTGTGTTCTTGCACCCAGTCAGTTTCGCGCGGGCGCAACTTGCCAATAATCAGCATTACCGCTACTAACAGCGCAAACACCAGTGCCACAAAATGGAACTCGTGCATAATCTCTGGCAGGAGGGTAAAGGGTGGTACGAAGTAGCCTGCCGCGATCAGCAAACAGCCACCCACCAGAGCAATTTTAGCCGCCATGGGAGGTACCCGCTTGGTCAGCAGACCTACCAGAACGACCGCGAGAATCGGAATAAAGTAGATCGCATTCATCTTCTGCAGATAACCAAACAGGCTATCCTGCCCGGCCAGAAGCGGTGCAATAATCATGGTAATCACCGCCATGATCCAGCCAAAGACCTTGCCCGATTTAACGACCTGCTGCTCGGTGGCATCTTTATTTAACACGCCCTTATAAATACCCAGACTGAAAATCGTCGTGGTGCTGTTAAGCGCTGAGTTAAACGAAGACAGAATGGCCCCAACCATGACGGCTGCGAAGAAGCCGGTTAAGTAAGGCGGCAACACGTTAAACACCAGATGGCCATAGGCTTCATCGGCGCGCACGCCCTGGTCGGCGTAAAGGTGATAGGCAATGATGCCCGGCAGCACCAGATAAAGCGGCCCCAACAGCTTGAAGAGCCCAGTCAACAGCACGCCCTTTTGGCCTTCCGCCAGGTTTTTGGCGGCAAAGGTGCGCTGAATGATCTGCTGGTTAGTGCTCCAGTAGAACAGGTTGATCAGAAATACCCCGGTGAACAGAGTGAAAAATGGCACCTGCTGTTCCGAGCCACCAATTGAGTTCAGCTTTTCCGGGTCGCTCTCTTTGAGGATGCTCCAGCCTTCCATAATACCCGTACCGCCACTTACCGCTTGTAAGCCGAAGTAGACGATTACAAAGCCGCCGATTAACAGCCCGATGCCGTTCAAGGTATCGGAAACCGCAACCGTTCTCAGGCCACCAAACAGCGCGTACACCGCGCCGATAATACCGACGATCCAAACCGTTAACCAAAGCAGCGTGGTAGAAGACTCGATACCGGTTAGCCCCTGCAGATCAAGCATCCCCTGCAGGCCAATAGCGCCCGAGTAGAGAATGATTGGCAGCAGAATAACCGCGTAGGCAATCAGGAAAATAATATTGGTAATCAGCTGGGTGTCTTTATCAAACCGAATCTCAAGCAGCTGAGGCAATGTGGCAATACCGCTTTTCAAAAAACGCGGCAGGAAAAACAGCGCCAGGGCAACTAGCGCAATCACCGCGACCACTTCCCAGGCCATAACGCTTAGACCATCGGCAAACGCTGCTCCGTTAAGCCCCACCATCTGCTCGGTGGAAAGGTTGGTCATCAAGAGCGAACCCGCAATCAGCGGGAAGGTAAGCGAACGACCAGCCAGAAAGTAGCCGCTGGTACTGGAATGGTCATCACGGTGCGTAATACGCCACGTAACAAAAGCGACTAACCCTGTAAAAAACAGGAAAGACGCCAAGGTCAGCATATGCATACTAACTTACTCCATGTTGGTAAGTGGTTCACGCTCGTATGCCAAGCACGCAAAAAAATGTCTGACATATGATATAATCCGGAGTTTAGTTGACCTGAGGATTTACGTGTTATCCGCCTTTGGTCGTAGCTAACCTCATTGATTTACACGTAAAAAAAACCGGGCAGGATAAACCTGCCCGGCGGGTATTTGCATTCGAATTAAAAAGGATTAGTGGTGGAAACGCTCGGCAGCCTCTTGCGCCAGCTTGCGAATAGCGTCCCAGTCCTCTGCTTCAACCAGCTTGCTGGGTGTCAACCACGAGCCGCCCACACACATAACGTTGGGCAGCGCCAGGTAAGAGGCAGCATTATCAACCGTGATACCGCCCGTTGGGCAAAATCTTGCACCCGGAATAGGCGCGCCGAAGGCTTTCAATGCTTTGACACCGCCGCTGGACTCCGCCGGGAAGAATTTAAAACGCCGGTAGCCGTACTGCCAGCCGGTCATTAATTCGGACACGGTTGAAACGCCGGGCAGCATGGGCACCGGGCTTTCGATGCCATAGCGATAAAGCGCTTCGGTCGTGCCGGGCGATACCACAAAATCCGCACCCACTTCTTCAGCCTGGCGGTATTGAGCAGGAGTCAACACGGTGCCTACGCCAATGCTGGCACCGGTCAGCTCTTTCTTCATACGCTTGATCGCTTCAAGAGCACAGTCGGTACGCAGGGTAATTTCCAGTACGCTTAAGCCACCTTCGACTAAGGCTCGGCCCAGCGGCACGGCGTCTTCAAGACGCTCAATGGTAATCACTGGAATGACTTCTGCCTTGTGGCAAATGCTGTCGAGTTCGGCGGTACGGGTTGAAGGTAGCTGTTTATCAATTGACATAGTGAGTCTCCAAACAATTTGTTATTAATTGACTATTAAGGTGCCCAGTAAATAGCCAGTGAGCAGGATAAAAATGCGCGTATCGGCAGTTGCCTTACGTCGTCGCCGTTTAGGGCATTTGCCAATACGGTGCGCTTATCGTCACCGGTGATATGCAGGATATGCCGATGGGCCTGATGCAGGTGGCCAGCAGAAAAAGTAATCCGCGGCTGAGGCTGGCTGGGAGTGCGCACGGCCACCAGCGGTTCATTGGTTGACAGCGCAAGCCCCAGCTCCTGACTATCCGGAAACAGCGACGCCGTATGCCCATCGCCTCCCATCCCCAAGATGACCACGCTGGCAGGCCAGGCAAGGGATGCTGTTCGTTCGGCGACTTCCGCCACGCCCTCTTCAGGCGTGGAGGCATTTGATGTCAGAGGCACAAAATTCGCAGTCGCCGCCTCGCCCTGCAGCAAGTTCTCGCGCACCAGCTTGGCATTGCTGTCACTGCTCTGCTCGTCCACCCAGCGCTCATCGGCCAAGGTAACGTCGATGCGTGACCAGGGCAGCGGCTTGGCAGCCAACGCTTTAAAAAAGGCAATCGGGGTCGAGCCACCGGAGACAATTAAAAGCACACGCTCCTGGCGCTCGAGGTCTTCGCTTAATGCCTGGAAGACCGCTTCAGCGAGCTGTTCGGCAAGCTTTTGACGTGATTGGCTCATATTAATAATCCTCGTACCAGCTGCGGCCATCCTGGGTAATCATCGCAATTGAGGCCACCGGGCCCCAGGAGCCTGCAGGGTAACGCCGCGGCGGGGTTTCACGGGTCTGCCAACCAGCGATCAGCTGATCACACCAGCGCCAGGCATGTTCTACCTCGTCGCGGCGTACGAACAGATACTGCTGACCCTTCATTACTTCAAGCAGCAGGCGCTCGTAGGCATCCGGAATACGCGATTTAGGAAAAGCGCTATTAAAATCGAGATGCAGCGGGCCAGGGCGCAGGCGCATTCCTTTGTCCAGGCCGCTGTCTTTGGTCAGCACCTGTAGGGCGATGCCCTCTTCCGGCTGCAGACGGATGATCAGCTTGTTGGAAGCAATATCGCGCTGGTCCGGGTCAAAGATATAGTGCGGCTGCTGGCGAAAGTGAATCACAATTTGAGAAAGCTTTTCAGGCATGCGCTTGCCGGTACGCAGATAGAAAGGCACGCCCGCCCAGCGCCAGTTGGAGACCTCCGTTTTCATGGCCACAAAGGTTTCTGTCTGGCTTTGCGTATTGGCGCCCTCTTCATCCAGATAGCCGGGGACCGTCTGGCCATCGCTTGTGCCTGCAATATATTGGCCGCGTACCACATCGCGACCCAACGCCTCACCGGCAAACGGCTTCAGCGCTTTTAGCACTTTTACTTTTTCATCACGAATAGCATCCGCATCCAGGTTGGAGGGCGGGTCCATGGCAATCAGGCAGAGCAGTTGCAGAAGGTGATTTTGCACCATGTCGCGCAGCTGGCCTGCATCATCAAAATAGCCCCAGCGGCCCTCTATACCGACCTTTTCCGCCACGGTAATTTCAACGTGAGAAATATGGTTCTGGTTCCACTGGGTACCAAACAGCGGATTGGCAAAGCGCAGCGCAATCAGGTTTTGAACCGTCTCTTTACCTAGATAGTGATCGATGCGATACACCCGGGACTCGGGGAAGGCAGCGCCAATGGCATCGTTAATTTCTTCCGATGAGCGAAGGTCGTAACCAATCGGCTTTTCAACCACTACGCGTGTATTGTCATCCACGCTGCCGCTTTCTTGAAGGTTGTGGCAAATATCGCCATAAATACGCGCGGCAACTGAAAGGTAAACCACCATGGGATGGTTTGCGCCTTCACGCCATTGGCGAATGGCCTCAAAACCCTCCAGCGTCGTAAAGTCGAGCTGCCGGTAATCCAGGCGATTTAAAAAACGCTCAAAGCTCTCTTCATCCAGCTCACTGCTTTTCAGCCGCTTACGCAGTGCGCCACTAACAAGCTCACGAAATTCCGCCAGATCGTGCTCCTGGCGGGCCAGCCCCATGATGCGCGTGGCTTCCGGCATCAATCCTTCACGATCAAGGTGGTATAAAGCAGGAAACAGCTTGCGCATGGCAAGGTCGCCCAGCGCCCCAAAAAGCGCCAAATCAATGGCATGATCACGGTCACCTAACGGGGCACCTGGGGAGGCATATGACTTGCTCATCTCTGCTCCTATGATTGCTGAACCACTTTGGTGGTTAGATTACCTAAAAACTACCTAATAAGCGGTAACAAAAGCAATATTAAATGTAATTTTACTACAAAAAGACCTTAATTAAGCGTGACGTTTTATAAACCGCTCTCATACTCACTTTACGTTTTGAACCGCGCACAAACCACCCTTTGCCACAGTAGCCAACTAATAGCACTTTTGCTCAGGCTCTGCCGACGTTTTACGAACACGCGTTAACCGGCCTTATTTTTACGTACTTTTTATACCTCGCTATGGTGTGATACTCCCGACAAGGCATTTACACAGCAGGTAACGCATGTACCTCTTAGTCCCCACGTTCTACCGTAGTCGGGAGTTATATCGGCATTGGGCACCGATATTTAAAATTCTTTCAGTGCTTTGGCTGGTGCTTGCCCTGTTTATGCTGATGCCTTGGGGAGTGCTGGTGATGGAGCATGAGCAGGACGCGCGGGCATTTGGTATCGCCATACTGGCCGTGCTGACGAGCGTCGCCTGCACCTGGTTAATAACCTTTCGCGCGCCGCTTGAACTCAAGCCCTGGCAAATGTTCATTTTGACGGTCGCCAGTTGGACCAGTATCAGCGGCTTTGCCAGCCTGCCGCTGGTGCTTGGCGCACCGCAATTAAGCTTTACCAATGCGGTATTCGAGTCCGTATCAGCGATCACCACGACCGGTTCGACGGTGATGGTAGGTATCGACACGCTGTCAGACGGTTTAAAGCTATGGCGCGGGCTAATGCAGTGGATGGGCGGCATCGGCATTATTGTGATGGGCATCGCGATTCTGCCGTTTTTGAAAGTGGGCGGCATGCGGCTGTTCCATACTGAATCCTCCGATTGGTCGGATAAGGTCATGCCGCGCACCGGCGGCATTGCGAAGGCTACGCTCGGGGTTTATGTCAGCCTGACACTGCTGGCCATGGTGAGCTACTGGTTAGGCGGCATGACGCCCATTGACGCCGTAGTGCATGGAATGACATCGCTTGCGACCGGCGGCTTTGCCAACTCCGACGCCTCGTTTGGTGCCTACGCCGACCAGCCCTGGCTACTCTGGATGGGTAGCCTGTTTATGCTAAGCGGCGCTCTTCCCTTCGTGCTCTATATCCGGTTTTTGCGGGGTTTTAAAACGGCGCTATGGCAAGACCAGCAGGTACGTGGGCTATTAAAACTTCTGTCGATCGCGATCATGGTTCTAAGCGTATGGCGCATCACCCAGGGTACGCCGGCATTTGAAGCCTTTACCCACGTTACGTTTAACGTGATCTCGGTGGTGACCACTACTGGCTACGCCTCAGATGACTACACCCTATGGGGAGCATTGCCGATCATGGCGTTTTTCTACCTGACGTTTGTAGGTGGCTGCAGCGGCTCGACGAGTGGCGGCATGAAAATTTTTCGTCTGCAAATTGCCATGCTGATGTTGCGTAACCAGCTTCATTATCTGATTCATTCCAGCGGAGTATTTACCACGCGCTATAACCAGCAGCCGGTCACCAGCGATATTTCGCGGGGCGTGATGGCCTTTTCATTTTTCTTCTTTATCACCATTGCGCTACTGGCTTTAAGCCTTGCCGCACTGGGGCTGGATTTAATCACTGCGCTTTCAGGTGCGGCCACCGCGGTTACCAACGTAGGGCCTGGGCTTGGCGATGTGATTGGCCCGGCGGGCAACTTCGCCCCGTTGCCTAGCGCCGCCAAGTGGTTTTTATGCATCGGCATGTTAATGGGGCGCCTGGAAATTCTGACCGTCATCGTGCTGCTGACGCCCATGTTCTGGCGTCGATAATTTGTGATTAATAGCTTATGAGCAATAGCTTATTGAACGAAGGTGAACAATGATACTGCCCGTAACGCCTCGCCTGCCCAATAGGCAGGAATTCCTTAGCGTAGTAATAAGCAATCTGGCTGCCTTGCTGGTCGCCTGGGGACTGTATACCTGGCTTGCATTAGCCGACCTTTCGCTGCTTTTTTTAACCGCCGTACTGGCCTGCGCCATTTTGGCCAGCAGCTATGCCGCCCTATTAAGTGCAGTAGTGGGCTTTTTAACCTTTAACTTCTGTTTTACGGCGCCCCACTTTTCCCTGGCCGTTGCCGACCGTGAACAGCTTTTGACCCTGCTTTTTTTCCTGCTGATTGCCGTTGTGGTGGGCAAGGTGGCAGGCGATAGCCGCCAACGTATGCTGGCACTCAATGCCTCCCGTCTGGCTGAAGAGCAAGAGCGGCTGCGCTCGGCACTGCTGGCGTCCGTTTCGCATGATCTGCGTACGCCACTTGCGTCAATCATTGGTGCCGCCAGCTCACTGCGCACCCTGGATGCCCAGCTGACCCCGCAGGACCGGATCGAGCTTTTAGACGGCGTGCTCAGTGAAAGCGAACGCCTTAACCGCTATATCCAGAATCTGCTGGATATGACGCGCCTGGGCCATGGCGAGTTAAAAATCGAGCGTGACTGGATTGCGTTTGACGATATTGTGGCCTCGGCGTGCAAACGCCTGGGCACAGCACTTGATCACTGCCGGGTCGAGCAAGCGTGGAGCCCGGAACTTCCGCTGCTGTATGCCCATCCCGCGCTGATCGAACAAGCACTCATCAATGTATTGGAAAACGCGGCGCGTTTTTCACCACCTAACGGCCTTATTGTGATTGCGGCCCAGCACAACGTGGATGCTCAGACGCTGCAGTTTTCCGTAACCGACCAGGGGCCAGGTATTCCGTTTGAAATGCGTCAGCAGGTGTTTGAAATGTTCTTTATCGGCAGCAGCGGTGATCGCAGCCTACACGGTAGCGGCCTGGGGTTAGCCATATGCCGGGGCATGCTGGGCGCTCATGGTGGGAGCGTTTACGTTGATGAAGGATCTAATGGCCTTGGCACCCGCATTGTCATGTCGCTTCCCCTTACGGCGCCGCACAAGGCTGCTACTGACGAGGAAGCTGTGGATGAGTGATCATGGAAAAGTTCTGGTTATTGATGATGAGCCACAAATTCGTCACTTCCTGCGCATCAGCCTGAGTTCGCAAGGTTTTGAGGTAGCCGAGGCCAGCACCGGCCAACAGGGACTGGCGTTACTCAACGCCCAGCCGACGGCTTTTGCGCTTGTTCTGCTGGACTTGGGGCTGCCCGATATGGATGGTCAACAAGTGCTGGCGACTCTTCGAAAGCGCAGCGCTATTCCGGTTATTGTCGTGTCGGTACGCGGTCACGAGGCAGAGAAAGTCCATGCCCTGGATAACGGCGCCAATGACTATGTTACCAAGCCCTTTGGTATCCAGGAGCTCCTGGCACGCATCCGCGCGCTGTTGCGCCGCCAGGTGCCACAACGTCATCCGCAGCGCTATCAGCAGGCTGGCCTAATCCTTGATACGGCGGCTTATCAAATCACGCTCAACGGCCGTGACATTCACCTGACGCCTAAAGAGTTTGCCGTGCTTGCTCAGTTGATGGCCAATGCTGGAAGAATTGTCACCCAAACCCAGCTATTACGCGATATTTGGGGCCCCAGCCACAGGGAAGACACTCATTACCTGCGGATTGTGGTCAGCAAACTGCGCCAAAAGCTAAGCGATGACTCGCAATTCCCTACGCTTATTCAAACCGAACCCGGCATTGGTTATCGGCTCTACATCGAGCCTGGCCATGAGGATACAACTCTATGAAAATCATCATTCTCGGCGCCGGCCAGGTCGGCGGTACCCTGGCGGAGCACCTCGCCCGCGAGGAAAACGACATCACCGTGGTCGATACCGACACCAATAAACTGCGCGAGCTGCATACCAAGCTCGATATTCGCACCGTGACCGGCGCGGCTTCCTACCCCAACGTTCTGCGCCAAGCCGGCTGTGAAGATGCCGATATGTTGATTGCGGTCACCAACTCCGATGAAGTCAATATGATCGCCTGCCAGGTTGCGCATACTTTGTTTCGTACGCCCACCAAGATTGCTCGGGTACGCGCCACGCCGTATCTCACCCGCAAGGGGCTATTCGCCCACGAAGCGATCCCGATTGATGTGTTGATCAGCCCCGAGCAGGTGGTCACGGATCACGTACGCCGTTTGATCGAGCATCCGGGTGCCCTGCAGGTGCTGGATTTTGCCGGGGGGCTGGTACAGCTGGTAGCAGTAAAAGCGGTGTTTGGTGGCCCGCTGGTGGGCCAGGATCTCGCGTTTTTGCGCCATCATATGCCCAACGTGGATACCCGCGTGGCGGCGATTTATCGGCGCAACCGGCCGATTATCCCGCGCGGCGATACGGTCATTGAAGCCGATGACGAGGTGTTCTTCCTCGCCGCCCGGCGCGATATTCGCGCGGTGATGAGCGAGCTTAGGCGTATCGAACGTGGCTTTCGCCGGGTAGTGATTGCCGGGGGCGGGAATATCGGCGAGCGCTTGGCCGAACACCTGGAGCATAGCCACCAGGTCAAGATCATTGAACACAGCCTTGAGCGCTGCACCACGCTGTCCGAGCGGCTGAACCGCACCGTGGTGCTCCACGGCAGCGCCACCAGCAAGCGGCTGCTTGAAGAAGAGAACATTGAAGACTGCGATATCTTCTGCGCGCTGACCAACGACGACGAGGTCAACATCATGTCGTCGCTGCTCGCCAAGCGCCTGGGGGCCAAAAAGGTTCTGACGCTGATCAATAACGCTGCCTATGTGGACCTGGTGCAGGGCGGCGATATCGATATCGCGATTTCTCCCCAGCAGGCGACTATCGGCAGCCTCTTAACCCACGTGCGCCGCGGCGATATCGTCAACGTGCACTCGCTGCGCCGTGGGGCGGCGGAAGCCATTGAGGCTATCGCCCACGGCGACAAGCAGTCCTCCAAGGTGGTGGGCCGTACCATCCGCGAGATTAATCTGCCGGACGGCACCACTATCGGCGCGATTGTGCGCGGCAAGGAAGTCATTATCGCCCACGGCGATGTGCTGGTGGAAAGCGGTGACCACGTGATTCTGTTTGTGATCGACAAGCGCCGCATCCGTGATGTCGAGCGCTTGTTTCAGGTGGGCTTGACGTTCTTTTAACCAGGTTCTTGTAAACAGGTTCTTTAAACCAAGCCCCCTAACCGCTTAGATCTCCACCGCCCTGCCGATAAACTCAATGGGGCCGGTGGGCAAGCCGGTTGCCGAGCCGGTTTCCTCTTCAAGCGTCAGCTCAAACAGCTGGTTATCTTGCAGCGGCGGCAGCTCGTTAAGGTTGACATTGATAGGCTCACCCGGCTCTACCAACCCCAGGGATACGGGCGCCTGCCAGTCGTCTGCTTTTGTCCAGAACTCAAGCGCCTTGCCTTCCGGCACTTCAAAGGTGCCCAGCGGTATCAACTGAACGCTCTGGCGCGTTGAGGCCTGCACCACCCAACCTGCCGACTGCGTTTGCGGCGCTAAAAGCACTACCACATATTCAGGCGTGGCGGGCATCGGCGAGTTATTAGCGAGCATAATTCCCATAACCAGAGCGGCAGCAATGCCAAGACCTGCAGCGCCACGCCATACCGGCAGACTGTTGATGAAACGCCGACGCGGTAACCTTACGGGCACAACGTCCGGCACAGGCGTTTGAACTGACGAGCTGTTCAAGCTACGCTTGATGCGCGGCCACAGGTAGTCCGAAGGTGTCACCGGTTGAGTAAGGGCCGTGTAAGGTTGGAAACGGTCTTCCCAGGCGGCAACGGCTTTTTGTAATGCCTCATCGTGTATCAGACGCGCTTCCACTTCCTGGCGCTTATTAAGCGGCAAGGTGCCGAGTACGTATTCGCCCGCCAAGGTATGGTCATCATCGTATTCATGTTCGTGCTGACTGAGACGGGTCATGCCATACACTCCCGTAGGCGCAGCAAACTACGCTTAATCCAGGCTTTAACGGTGCCTAGCGGTGCGCCCGTATGAGCGGCAATTTCCGCATGGCTCAAGCCGTCTACATAGGCGTGAAGCACGCAGTTACGCCGTTCTGTTTCAAGTTGTTCCAAGCACTCATCAATACGTTGGCCGGTTTGCCAATCATAGGCTTCCTCAACGCGCGAGGCATGCTGGAATGTTTCATCATGATCAAATTCGGAAGGATCGTTGTGGTCGACATTGACTTCACGGTCCCGGTAGCGAATCGCATTAAGCGCAAGATGGCGCGCGATACTAAAAATCCAGGTTCGCGCTGATCCCTTTGCAGGATCAAAGCTATCGGCACGCTGCCAGATATTCAGGCAGGCATCATGCACGATATCTTCCGCCATACCTCGGTCTTTAACGATTCGAAGCACAACACCTAACAGTGCAGCGCCCTCTTTTGCATAGAGTTGGTGAAGGGCGTCATGATCACCGCGTGCACAGCGTGCAAGCACGGCAACATAGTCAAATTCGCTGGTTACGTCAGTCACATCGACGTTTTTCACATCGACTTTTTTAATACCTATGTTTGTCACAACCTAGCTCCCTGGTGGCGCGCCAATATCGCTTGCCGCACATCCAGTTAGCATAGCCGCTAGGGGCACGACGCACGAGCCCCTAGCGTAACTTAAATTAACTTTTACTGCTTATTCAGCTGCCCAGAAAATATAGTCAGCTTGATAGGTAACTACCGCAGTAGCACCGTCATGGTCGCTATCGCAAGCAACGTCTGGCGCTACACCGCCTTCGGTATTCAAGCGTTGAATGTAGCTAACGCCGGTCATTGCGCCTTCACCTTCAGCAGGATTGGCTTCTACCAGTTGAAGAGGAATGTTGCCGTCACCGTTAGGTGCGGTGGCTAACTGGGTGCCGGTAATTTTAGAACCGTCCAGCGCTTCCCAAGTAGCCGGGGGACCGTAGTAGCTGCCTACCTGGCTGCCATCGTTATCGTTTAGCGCGGCATGAGGGCTTTTAAAAACCCACGCCATCTCGCCAGAATCATTGGTTTCACACATATAGGTAATTGCGCCAACACCTACGGTTTCAAGCGCAACGGTGTTGCCGTCCGGTACCTGGACATCCGCTGGCGTTTCGGCCAGAGCGGCATGACTGAAGGATGCGATCACAGCGGCGGCCAGAGCAGTACGCGTTAGATGATTAATGGTCATATTCAGTCTCCTAAAGGATTATTATCAACCACCGTAAATAGCGGCTGTATAGGGAATACACGCGAGGAGACGTTTTGGATGCAGTCTTTTTAAATTTTTTTAATACTTTTTTAAATACGCTAAAAAAACAAAAGGGCCGTTTGGTAAAACGGCCCTTCTAACAGCGCTGAGAATACAGCTAATCGAACGCTAAACGCTTACACAGCGGTTGCCTGCATGGCGATCGCCGTATCCAGCATGCGGTTGGAGAAACCCCACTCGTTGTCGTACCACGCCATCACCTTAACCAAACGTCCGTTCACACGCGTGTGGTTAGCATCAAATGTCGATGAATGCGCGTCATGGTTGAAATCGATAGACACCAGTGGCTGAGCGTTCACCGCCAGCACACTCGAATTGGCGGCGGCTTTTTCAACAATTTGGTTGATCTCTTCCTTACTGGTGTCACGGCCTGCGGTAAAGGTCAGATCCACCAACGACACGTTAATTACCGGCACACGTACCGCCAACCCATCCAGCTTGCCTTCAAGCTCGGGCAGCACCAATCCAACCGCGGCGGCGGCCCCAGTTTTAGTCGGAATCATGGAGTGCGTCGCGCTACGTGCGCGGTATGGGTCAGAGTGATAGACGTCTGACAGATTCTGGTCATTGGTGTAGGCATGAACCGTGGTCATTAGACCGTTCTCGATACCCACCGCATCGTTTAACGCCTTGGCCACTGGCGCCAGACAGTTGGTTGTGCAGGACGCGTTAGACACCACCTTGTGTTCAGCAGTCAAAATAGTGTCATTCACACCGTAAACAATTGTCGCGTCAGCATCGGGGCTGGGCGCTGAGATCAGCACCCGCTTGGCGCCCGCCTCCAAGTGTTTGGCAGCCGCGTCACGCTTGGTAAATAGCCCCGTGCACTCCATGACCAAATCGATATTCAGGGAGGCCCAGGGAAGCTTGGCAGGGTCGCGCTCTGACGAGATAGCAATGCGATCCCCATCGACACTGATACTTTCCGCATCGTGCTCTACAGTGAAAGGGAAATGCCCATGCACAGTGTCGTGGCGCAGTAAATGTGAATTTAGCGACGGGTCGCCCAAATCATTAATCGCTACCACCTGAATTTGCTCGCGGTAGCGGTTTTCATAAAGCGCTCGAAGTACGTTACGACCGATCCGGCCAAACCCGTTAATAGCAACTCTGATAGTCATACTGACACCTCACGCTTAGTGGTGAACGGCTTCATTTCGGTAAAAAAATTACCAAAAAGACACTTTAATAGCGCCTAAAAAGCTTAAAATGGCTGAAACCAGTTATTTTTTAGCTAATCTTCAATTTATATGTAGTAAAATTACTATAATATCACCAGGGCCGTCTATACCTTCATGATGACAATTGCATCAATATTCTGATCCCTGGCTACGCTGGTTTTTACGATTTATTAGCAATACTTAAGGAGAACCCGCCATGAATTCATCGAACTCACCTCTGCCGCTTCGTCGTACCAAGATTGTTGCCACCTTAGGCCCTGCCAGCGACCGCCCAGGCGTGCTCGAAGCGATGATCAAGGCAGGGGTCGACGTGGTTCGCCTTAACTTTTCTCACGGCTCACCTGACGATCATCGCCGCCGGCTGCAGGACGTTCGCGATATCGCGCAGCGCTTAGGTAAATGCGTTGCCGCGCTGGGCGATTTACAGGGCCCGAAGATCCGTATCGCCCGCTTTGCTGAAGGGCCTATTCATTTGGAAGCAGGGCAATCGTTTATTATAGACATGGCGCTCGATACCCATGCCGGTAACGGTGAGCGTGTGGGCTGTGATTACCCGGCGCTGATTGATGATGTTTCCCCCGGCGACCGTTTGCTGCTGGATGATGGCCGCGTGGTGCTGGACGTAGCCTCCATTGTTGGCCAGGAAATACACACCAACGTGCATGTGGGCGGTAAGCTCTCCAATAACAAAGGCATCAACAAACAGGGTGGCGGCCTTTCCGCCCCGGCCTTGACCGATAAAGACCGAGCCGATTTAAAAACCGCCATGGAAATCGGTGTGGATTATCTGGCGGTTTCCTTTCCGCGCTCGGCAGCCGACATGCAGGAAGCCCGCGCACTGCTGGGCGAAGAAGGCAAAGAGATCGGCCTGGTCGCCAAGCTGGAGCGCGCCGAAGCGGTTGCGGATGACGAAACGCTGGATGGCATCATCATCGCCTCAGAAGCCGTCATGGTGGCCCGCGGCGACCTGGGCGTGGAGATTGGCGATGAAGCGCTGATTGGTACCCAAAAGCGCATCATCAAGCATGCCCGTACGCTTAATCGAGCGGTGATTACCGCGACCCAAATGATGGAGTCGATGATTGAATCGCCGCTGCCAACCCGGGCCGAGGTGTTCGATGTGGCCAACGCCGTGCTGGATGCCACCGACGCGGTCATGCTTTCCGCCGAAACCGCCGCTGGTGAATTTCCGGTAGAAACCGTTGAAGCCATGGACCGAGTTTGCCTGGGCGCCGAGCGCGAGCGGCTGGCGCAGTCTTCCGGTCACCGCATGCATGAAGGCTTTGAGCGCATGGATGAAACCATCGCCCTTTCGGCCATGTACGCCGCCAACCATTTAACCGGCGTCAGCGCGATTGCCTGCATGACCTCAACCGGTTACACGCCGCTGATCGCCTCGCGCATTCGTTCGGGTTTGCCCATCGTCGGCCTGGCCCATAGCCCTATTGCCCAGCGGCGCATGGCACTTTATCGCGGCGTGGTTTCGCTTCCCTTCGATACCACGCAGATGGAACCCACCGAGGTTAACCAGGAAGCGCTAAAATTGCTTAAAGCTTATGGATTGGCGCGCCCCGGTGGACATATCATTCTTACTCGCGGCGATCATATGAATGCCCATGGCGGCACCAATACCATGAAGATTATCGCCATCGAGCCTGAAACAGGAGAGTAATCAATGAACGATGCCCGACCGCCTCGCCAGGCGCTGCGTACCCTACCCGCTCAAAAGCGTATTGCACTGATTGCCCATGACGGTAAAAAAGGGGAGCTTCTGGAGTGGGCCACACGCTGGCAGGATACGCTGCGTCAGCATCAGCTGATGGGTACGGGCACTACGGCTGCACGCTTAACCGATCAATTAGGCCTAACGGTTGAAGGATTGATGAGCGGGCCACTCGGCGGCGACCAGCAGATTGGTGCGCGCATCGCCGAGCAGAGGCTCGACGTGCTGGTATTCTTCTGGGACCCGTTCGCCCCGCAGCCTCACGACCCCGATGTCAAAGCGCTGTTGCGCCTTGCAGCACTATGGAACGTACCGGTGGCCTGCAACGCCGCAAGCGCCGATTTTATGCTGTCTTCGCCCTATTTAAGCGAAAGCTACGATATGTCGATACCCGACGCCAACGCTTGGGCCAGTGCCCGCGCTTAACGTTTCTTGCTTCAGCGAGCTTTAAGCCCGCTTGAAAAGATGCCGTTTGACAACCTGCTGCCCAACGCGACGACCGCCTTGGGCAGCCTCTAAAGCGCTATTCAGCGTTAACGTCGCAATGCGGTCATAATCCTGAAGCACCGAATTGACCGGCTCGGGCAAAAAATCCAGCAGGCGATGATCGCCAAAGGTGGCTAGCCGGATGTGCTTGGAAAGCCCGCCGCGCTCTAAAAACGCATCGAAGACACCTTCCATCAAGGTATACGAAGCCGTTACCAGCGCATCCACACCCTCGGGTTGATTAAGCAACTGCTGCGCAAGCACCATTGCCTCACTGCGCTCGTAACGCTCTGCGCTCAAACAGACTGCTTCTATGCCCTGCTCTTTTAAGGCGGCCTTAAAACCGGCCCGGCGTTCACGACTAATTGAAAGCCCCGGCATGGCATCCAGCCAGGCGACTCGCCGGGTATTTTCGTTAAGCACCGAGCGGGTTAGCTTTTCGGCGGCGTCATAATCATCGCTGACCACACTGACAAAATGCTGGCGATCAAGCCCCCGGTCCACGCCTACCACGGCCCAGCCGTCGTTGGCTAAATCCATGTAAAACGGGTCGTCATCGGCCAGACAGCTGGCGGTAATCAGCACCTCGCAGCGCTGGGCACGTAGGGCCAGCGCCAGGGCGCGCTCGCTTTGTGCGCAGTCATCAGAGCTTACAATCAGCAGCCGATAGCCCTGCTCGCGCGCGCCACGCTCCAGGCGTTTAGCCAAGCGGGCGTAGCTGATATTTTCCAGATCAGGAACAATCAACCCCAACAAGCGACTCGCCCCACGGCGCAGCGCCGCTGCCTGGGGGTCGATCTGGTATTGATGCTGACGGACAACGGCCATCACCTTTTCAATCGTGGCCGCACTGATACGACGCTGTTCCGCCTGCCCGTTGATGACATAGCTGGCCGTGGTGCGCGAAACACCGGCAAGCCGGGCAATATCGGCTAATGTCATGTTTTTTCTCCTTATAAGCCTGTGAAGTGTAACAGCGCCTTGACTACACCCCCACCAAAGTCTAAAAACACACCCCTTGTACCTTTTGCTGAATCGTTTCAGCATATCATCATAAACCACAGGCATCGTTCAATCCGAAAACTCGATGCGCCAACGCACGCTTGCGTCGCGGTCGAGTCGCTACCGGACTCGTCTTTACAGGAGAAATGCATGCTTACACTCGGCCCTAATGACATCTTGCTGAATCGCCATGCCGATAGCTGGCAAGCGGCACTGGATGAGGCCGCCCGGGTGCTGGCCGACGCAGGGCTGGTTGGCTCAGCTTACCGTGACGGCCTGCATGCCCGTGAAGCGCAGTCGTCTACTTACTTGGGTAGCGCGATTGCCATTCCCCACGGCACGCCCGAAAGCCGTCAGCACGTTAAGCGTACCGGCGTTCGGGTGCTGCAGTTTCCTGAAGGTATAAAATGGCACGATGGGCATCGGGTGTATGTGCTGGTAACCATTGCGGCACAAAATGACGAACACCTGGATATCTTGCGCGCCCTGACCCATGTGCTGGACCGTGACGGCGTTGCTGAAGAGCTTGCCGCTGCCAGCTCCGCCGAGGACGTCGCCCGCCTGCTGTCTAAATCAGTGCCCGCACCGAAGCTTGATAGCGACACCCTGTGCCTACAGTTTCCGGCACAAAGCGTTCAGGAACTGGCCCTGGCAGCCGCCGCCCGTTTGCGCCAAAGCGGCTGCGTGGATAACCGTTTTATTGCTGATATCGCCGCGAAACCACCGATTTGGCTGGGTGAAGGTTTCTGGCTTGCCAGCAGCGCCAGCGGCGTGCAAAACCCCGCGCTAGGCGTGGCAACCCCGGTTGAAACGAACCTGGAAGAAAACAGCCATGCTGTGCACGGGCTGTTTTGTCTGGCCGCGCAGGGCAACGCCCACCGCCCCCTACTGGAGCAACTCCAGGCCGTACTTGAAAACGCTGATAGCAAGGCGCTGCTGAAGGCCGATGCATCCCAAGTGCTGGCCCTGCTAGCGGGTGAAACGGCCAATACGCATACCCAGCGGGTGCGTGTTTTAAATCCTCACGGGCTGCATGCCCGCCCAGCCAAACAGTTGGTGCAAACGGCCCGTGCACAGGCGGTGGCGATTAACGTCCGTCTGGAGGAAGGCAGCCCTGCGAGCGTTTCGGCGGCAAGCCTGACCAAAGTGATTGGCTTGGGCGCACGCCGCGGTCAGTGGCTGGTACTGTCAGCCGAAGGCGCCGACGCCCAGCAGGCGCTGACCAACGTGGCGGAAGCCATCGAAGGCGGTCTGGGTGAAAAAGTAACGCCCTTTGACAGCGGCCGTGAGCGCCTGGCGCCCCGCCCCACCAGCCAGGAAGCCATCGTCGAGCCCTTGGCAGCCGATACGCCACATACGGCGATTGCCGCGTCACCCGGGCTTGCGATTGCACCGGTATTTGTTATTCGTCCTCAGCACTTTGATTACGCCGAGCAGGCCGACCACCCTGACCGCGAGTTGACCCGGCTGCATAATGCTATTCAGGAAGGCATTGCCCAGCTGGAAGCCCTGGTGCGTAACGCCGCTGGCGGCGAAGTCGCCGATATTTTATCCATGCACGAAGAGATGCTGGACGACCCCGAGCTTCACCGCGCCGCCGAAGACGCTATTCGCGAAGGCCGCTCGGCAGAAGCCGCTTGGTGGGATGCCATTGAAACCGCCGCCCACGCCCAGGAAATGCTCGCGGACCGCCTGCTTGCCGAGCGGGCCACTGACCTTCGCGATGTGGGTCGGCGGGTGCTGAGTATTCTGTGCGACGTTCAACTGCCCGAGCCGCCTGACCATCCCTACATTTTGGTAATGGACGATATCGGCCCCTCAGATGTTGCCCGCCTGGATACCTCGCGCGTGCGGGGTCTTTTAACCGAGCGCGGTGGCGCCACAGCCCACAGCGCTATTCTGGCCCGTGCGCTGGGCATACCGGCAGTGGTTGGCGCAGGCAAAGCGGTGATGGCCCTAACCAACGCCAGCATGATGATTCTGGATGGCGAACGAGGCCGGGTTATCCCCTCACCTTCTGAGCAGCGTTTAAGCCGCGCCGAGCAGCACCTGCTTGATTTACAGGCGCGTGAAGCCGACGCCTGGGAGCGGCGTTTTGAAACTGCCCAGACCCGCGACGGCCACCTTATTGAGGTTGCCGCTAACCTGGGCAACACCGCCCACGCGGAAGACGCTGTGGCGCGCGGTGCAGAAGGCGTTGGCCTGCTGCGTACCGAGTTCCTGTTTATGGCCCACTCAAGCGCGCCGGACCTTGCCACGCAAACCGCCGAGTACCGCCAGGCTATCGATGCATTAAACGGCCGCCCGTTGGTGGCACGTACCTTGGATGTCGGCGGCGACAAGCCTCTGCCCTACTGGCCAGTACCCCAGGAGGACAACCCGTTCTTGGGTCTGCGCGGTATTCGTCTGGCCCTGACCGAGCCCGACGTACTCGAAACCCAGCTGCGCGCCCTGCTGATGGCGGCAGCGCCGGTAGCGGGTTCTGAAGATGCACCGCGACGCTTGCGCATCATGTTGCCGATGGTCAAGGACATCGCCGAGTTCCGCGCCGCCAAGGCGATTTTTGATCGCCTGCTAGCCGAGATCCCTGCAGCCGAGCGGGCAAGCGACGTGCAGCTGGGCGTGATGATCGAGATTCCTTCCAGCGCCCTGCTCGCACCCACGCTTGCCGCCGAGGTGGACTTCTTCTCAGTTGGTACCAACGATCTCACCCAGTACACCCTGGCGATCGATCGCGGCCACCCGGAGCTTTCCGCTCAGGCCGATGGACTGCATCCGGCGGTACTGCGCTTGATCCAGATGACCGTTGAAGCCGCCCACGCTCAAGGCAAATGGGTCGGCGTGTGTGGTGAACTGGCCTCTGATACCGCGGCTATCCCGGTTCTGGTCGGGCTTGGGGTGGATGAGCTTTCGGTTAGCGCCCGACAAATCCCGCTGGTGAAAGCCCGCCTGCGCGAGTTTGATCTGGCCGATGCCCAGGCCTGCGCCCAGCTAGCGCTTAGCCAGGCCACCAGCATTGCCGTGCGCGATGCGCTGGAGGCACGCTAATGGCGCGGGTAATGACCATCACGCTTAATCCGGCGCTGGATTTGGCATTTGATCTTGAAGAGCTAGCACTAGGCGCGGTTAACCGCTCCAGACACGCACAGCTGGAAGCCGCAGGCAAAGGCGTTAACGTCGCACGCGTGCTGGCTTCACTGGGCCATGACGTAGTGGTCAGCGGCTTTTTAGGCCGCGATAACGATGGCCCTTTCCAGCTGGCGTTTCAGCACATGGGCGTGACGGATGCATTTGTCCGCGTGCCGGGAGAAACCCGCATTAACGCCAAGCTGGCCGAAAAAAGCGGGCGAGTAACGGACATCAACGGCCCAGGCATTGGCGTAGACGCGGCTCAAATTACCGCCCTACTGAGCACCATTGAACAGCAGCTAAACAATGCCTCGGTTGATGCCATTCTGGTAGCCGGCAGCCTGCCGCCGGGATTAAGCCTCGCGGCGTTTAGTGAGTTTCTCACTCACCTGAAAGCCACCGGCGTGCCGCTATGGGTCGATACCAGCGGCGAAGCCCTATTGCATGCCATTGAGATAGCCCCGGAGGCCGTTAAACCCAACGAGGTTGAGCTTGCCGATTGGGCCGGTGAAGCATTGGATAATCACGCCAAGCGGGTAAGCGCTACAACGCACCTTCATCAAGCAGGCGTCGGCCAGGCGCTGCTTTCTGCCGGGGCTGAAGGGGTTATCTGGGTGAATGCGAGCGGTGCCTGGCAATCAACGCCGCCCCACGTTCAGGCGGCCAATACCGTGGGCGCAGGCGACACCTTTGTGGCTGGCATGCTGCATGGCCTGTTTAGCCAGCACAGTAGTGAAGAAACCTTACGGTTTGCCACCGCGCTTTCTGCCGAATCGGTTCGCCATGTAGGCGTGGGTAATGCCCATGCCAACGACTTTGCCTTACTTCTACAACGTACTCAGGTCCAGCGCCTGCCTGCCTGCAGCACCGAGGGAACTTCATGAATATCATCCTAATTACCGCCTGCCCCAGCGGCATGGCCACGACCTTTTTGGCAGCTCGGCGCCTGGAACAGGCCGCCCAACGCCAAGGTTGGAAAGTCCATGTAGAAATGCATGGTGAGCTGGCCCCGGTAGACGCAGCTAACGCCGACCAAATTGCCCACGCTGATTTAATCGTGGTCGCGGCGGATCACGTACCGGCCCCCGAACGCTTTGCAGGTAAGCGTTTATACCAGGCGCCTATAGCCCAGGCACTGCCCAACCCGGAAGCCTTTCTAGCCACCGCCAAGCGCGAGGCGCCGCTTTACACGCCGCCAGAAGTTGCTCCGGTTAGCGAAGCCATTACCACACCAGGTGAAAAGCGCATCGTGGCCGTCACTGCCTGCCCGACTGGCGTTGCCCACACCTTTATGGCGGCTGAAGCGCTGGCTGAAGCGGGCAAAGCCATGGGACACGCTATTCGTGTAGAAACTCAAGGCTCGGTGGGTGCTCAGGATAAACTCACCGATGACGAAATTGCCGCCGCTGACGTGGTGATTCTGGCCTGCGATATTGAAGTGGATCCTACCCGCTTTGCGGGCAAGCGCGTTTACCGTACGTCTACCGGCACGGCGCTGAAAAAATCCCAGGCAACGATTGAAAACGCCCTGGCCCAGGCCACGCTGGAAAGTGCAGGCGCATCTAATGCGTCCTCAACTGAAGGCAAAAGCCTGAAAGAGAAAGGCGTGTATAAGCACCTGCTTACCGGCGTATCGTTCATGTTGCCCATGGTCGTCGCGGGTGGCCTGCTGATCGCCCTGTCGTTCATGTTCGGTATCGAGGCCTTTGAGCAGGAAGGCACGCTGGCCGCGGCGCTTATGCAGATTGGTGGCGGTACCGCGTTCGCGCTGATGATCCCGGTACTGGCGGGCTATATTGCCTACTCGATTGCCGACCGCCCGGGTATTGCACCGGGCATGATTGGCGGCATGCTGGCGGCCAACATTGGGTCGGGGTTTATCGGCGGTATTCTGGCAGGCTTTCTGGCCGGTTACGTCGCCCTGGCGATCACTCGCTATGTGAAACTGCCTTCAAGCGTTGAGTCGCTCAAGCCTATTTTGATTATCCCGCTGGTCGCGAGCCTGGTGACCGGTCTGGTGATGATTTACGTAGTCGGCGAGCCGGTCGCGGCGTTATTGAACGCTTTAACCAGCTTCCTTGCATCGCTGGATTCCACCAACGCTGTGCTCTTGGGCATTCTGCTGGGCGCCATGATGTGCTTTGACCTGGGCGGCCCGATCAACAAAGCGGCCTATACCTTTGGCGTGGGCCTGCTGGCGTCAGAAACCTACGGCCCGATGGCGGCGATTATGGCAGCGGGCATGGTACCGGCTATTGGAATGGGTATCGCAAGCTTTGTGGCGCGCTACAAGTACTCTGTACCGGAGCGTGAAGCGGGCAAAGCATCGTTTGTATTAGGCCTGTGCTTTATCAGTGAAGGCGCCATTCCGTTTGCCGCCAAGGATCCGCTGCGGGTCATTCCCTGCTGCATCGCGGGTGGAGCCATCACCGGTGCGCTTTCCATGCTGGTGGGTGCCAAACTCATGGCGCCTCATGGCGGTATCTTCGTGCTGCTAATTCCCAACGCCATTACCCCCGCCCTGCTGTACCTGGGCGCGATTGTGGCGGGCTCGCTGGTGACCGGTTTAAGCTACGCAATGCTCAAGCGTGGCGCGGCGCAGGTTGCGGTGGCAAGCTAAACATCGTTTAGCCGTAGAAAGGCAGGATGTTCCTGCCTTTCTCAATATCTACTTATCTTCCCTACTTGTTTTATTACTTCCTAAACATGAATTATGGGCATCTATTTGCCCCATTGCGCTTTTTATGTAGTATTTTTACACAAATAACATCACGGCCATTGGCTGATACACAACCACGGACCGCCCTATGTTCCAACTTACCCGCAGTGTCACTTGGCAGGCGCTTGAACGCCTGCGCGATAAAACCGCCAACGACCGTATTCGTGACTATTTTCGTCAAGACCCACAGCGCTTTGACAAAATGAGCCTGCGGGTAGGCGGCCTGTTTCTGGACTACTCCAAGCACCATATTTCAGAAGACGTGCTGGATAAGCTGATTGAACTAGCTAACCATTCCGCCTTGGTACAGCGCCGGGCACAGATGTTCTCTGGCGATATTATCAACGTCACCGAAAATCGCCCGGTACTGCATACCGCACTGCGTAACCTAAGTGATGAACCGGTGTATGTGGATGGCGAAGACGTCATGCCGGAGATCACACGCACCCGCGAGCAGATCAAGCAGTTCTCGGAAACGGTGCGCAGCGGTGAATGGAAAGGTTACAGCGGCAAAGCGATCAAGGACGTGGTCAATATCGGGATTGGCGGCTCGGACCTAGGCCCAAACATGGCGGTGCGCGCGCTGCTTAAATATCGCCACCCGGAGATGCATTTCCACTTTGTCTCCAACGTGGACGGCACGCATATCCAGAAGGTGCTTTCGCGCCTGGACCCGGCCACCACACTGTTTATCGTCTCGACCAAGACATTTTCTACCCAGGAAACGCTGCTCAATGCCAAAACGGCACGGCGCTGGTTTCTGGAGAACGCCGGTGAGGATGCCGATGTAGGCGCCCACTTCGTGGCGGCTTCCACCAACCGCAAAGCGGCGATGGAATTCGGTATTCGCGAAGAGAACGTGTTCGAGTTCTGGGCCTGGGTGGGCGGTCGCTACTCCATGTGGTCGTCCATCGGCCTGCCGATTGCACTCTCTATCGGCTTTGAGGGCTTTATCGAGCTGCTGGAAGGCGCCCACGAGATGGACCGCCACTTTATCGAGGCGCCCTTCTCCCAGAACATGCCAGTACTGATGGCACTGATCGGTATCTGGTATATCAACTTTATCGGCGCCGAAACCCAGGCCATCGTGCCTTACGACCAGGCACTGAATCAGCTCCCCTCCTTCCTGCAGCAGCTGGATATGGAGTCCAACGGCAAATCGGTAGATATCTTCGGCCACCCGGTCAATTACAAGACCGGCCCGATTGTATGGGGCCAAACCGGCTCCAACGGTCAGCACGCGTTTTTCCAGCTGCTGCACCAGGGCACGCGCTACGTGCCCATCGACTTTATTGCCTCGCTCAAACCCGAGCCGGGCGTGGAAGACCATCACTTCGCGCTACTGACCAATATGCTCGCCCAGGCCAACGCCTTTATGGAAGGCAGCCAGGGCAAGAGCAATGAACTCAGCCAGCACGACCCCTACAGCTGCCCCGGCAACCGCCCGTCAAGCACCTTGCTACTGGACGAACTCACCCCCCGAAACCTCGGCGCGCTTATTGCGCTTTATGAGCACAAGGTATTCGTACAGGGCGTGATCTGGAACATCAACTCGTTCGATCAATGGGGCGTACAGCTCGGCAAGCGCATCGCCGGTGAAATCAGTGAACGTATTGATACCAATGCGGCGGATTTTGATGCTTCTACGCAAGGGTTGTTGGAGTTGGTGCGGGCGCATTTTCCGGGTGGCGACACGGTAAAGAGTGGTCAGTGCAAAAGCGCCGAGAAACCGGCCAAGAAAGGGGGATAAGCTGAGCTGACATCGCTGGGTCCACTACTGAAACGCCTTGACTAATTTCAGGGCGTTTTTCTCAATCAGTATCATTGGCCTGAGCCAACTGCAGCGTTAATCCAGCCTCAGGGCATCGAACTCTTATATTCTTTTCAGTATCTTCACGTAGAACCAGCTGCACACCGCGACGGATACTTGTTCATAAATATTCACCAGCTGAATAATGCAGATATAATACTGAATATGCCCTCTAAAACGGCCATTACCCCCTCGAAAAGAGCTTCGAAAAGCCCCACTAGCATCTCGAAAATACCATCGCCATGCATTACAACTGGCGTAGCAACGACTGAAAGCGCGATACCGCAAACCACCAGACCCAATAAATTAAACCCTGCGAAAAGCATGTATATCACGGCACTCAGTAAAGACAGGCTACCCACGCTATTCAGCACGGTCATTTTTCTCGATTTATCCGGTCTGGCCATACGAACCTCGCTTTATTAAAAAATAATTTAACTTAGCGCCTCCCTTTAGATGAAGCAATATTGTCTTGCACACAACAATCTGGCGCTTCATTCAGCTTCATTCAGCCCCCTTCAAACGGCTTCCATCCAGTACTGCGTTACTGTTTCGCCGCAGTGCTTAAAACCCAGTCGTTCGTAAAACCTAACGGCCCGGCTCTGCTTGAGAACTCTAAGCCGCAGCATAAGCCCCTCATATCGCGCCTTAGCCAATATCTCGCTCAAAACCTGGAAACCCACCCGCTGCCCCTGATGATCGGGGGCCAGAAACACTTCCCGCAGTTGAATCAAATTTTCTTCCCACGTTATCCATACAGCACCGATAGTCTCACCATTCAGCGTAAGCACTTCAAAACCACCCTGGCACCATTTTTCATCAAAAGCTGACTTTTGAAGCTTATCTTCCCAGACACCAAACTGACGCTCGACAACTTCCCGATAGGCACTGCGATAAATGTGCCAGACAACGGCACCATCGTCTTTCCGAGCCTTGCGCCTAAGCATTTGCATTCCCCCTTGCTATATGGATAAAACGGGCATGCACATTAACTAAAGATAACCGCAACAAGGCCGATAATTAAAATTAACAATAAGCAGGAACCGCCCATGAAGATCGGATTTTCCAATTTTACCATGCTAAATACTCGCCGCGCCCCTGCGTCAGGGCCGACAGCAGTGCGTGTAGCGGGCCAGCCTTTGTCGGCAGCAGCAACCCGTGCTGACGACCAGGAGACAAAACAGCTCAAAAAACAGAAAGAAGCGTTTGAAGCGCTGGCATCATTGCCAAGCCCCAAAGAGCCTGCGATGCAGAATGCTTCGCAAAAGGTCGGTTTTTTAAAACAGCGGTTGGAAACGCTTAAAGCAATGATGCGCTTTGCTTCGCCAGAACAGCTTAAATCCATGGCCAGTGAGCTTAAGAGTATCGCGCGCGAGCTAGGTGTGGCGGCTCGGCAATTAAGCGGCTCAGGCAGTAATACAGGTGCTGGTCCCCTTGTTTCTGCCACAGTTAACGCCGCCCAGCCTGCAAGTACCGTTTCCGAGGCGTCTTCTCCAGATAGCGCGCAAAATGAAGGCGCAAGCGCAGACACCCAAGTCGCTGAAACGGCACTTGCCAGCGCTGAAGCCTCGATCTCCGTTGAGAGGGGTGATGAGCTGAAGAAAGAGCAGACCCTGGAATCAGGTGACACTATTGAGAAAACGGCAGATGAGACCTTGGCGCTCTCGACCTCTTCACAGCGTGATGACAGCCACTCACAGCCCATCAGCGCCAGCGAACATGCTTTGCGTAGTATTCTGACCGATGCAAGAAAAGAGCTTCAGGAAACCATCAATGAGTTGAAGATTCGTCTACGTGAAGAAGACAAAGAACCGCGTCGCGAACTCAAAAAAGCCGAGGAGGATATGACCAAGCTAGACCGCTCGCTTGCCCAATCAACATCCAAAGCGCTTTACTCTGCGCTCGGCCAGATGTTGCCCGCTACCGCGAATAGCGTCAGTGTCGCCAGCGGCAGTATTAACGTGGAAGTTTAGCCACTAGCTCTGAAGTTACGACATCAGCCTATCTTCAGTAGCACCTGGGTCAGCGTCAGAAGTAACTTTATCGTGTTTTACCACCACTATCGCGTCATCGTGTCTGCGATTTGCTCGGCTACGGCCTAAGTGACACGCCCGAGAACGTCAAAGGCTACGACATCACCAAGCTGACGGGTGATGCTGCGGGCAAGCTGGCTGCTTGGGCGTCGAAAAGGCTGTGTTCGTTCGGTCATTACTGAGGCGGACTGCCCTGCGCAAAGATCTCGCAGGCCTGATGACAGGAGTCAAATGCCAGTCGAATTAAAGAGCATGGAATATTACGGACAGCCAGTGTCGGCAGAGTTCCCCGGTTAGAATTCCTTCAACCGGGAAGAACTCAAATTATATGTTCGCCAGTATGAGCACGCCGGATGCGCGACAGAATAAAATCAATTTAAAAAAATTACTTAACCGCGCTTCCACTTGTCATCCATGGTTACCTCCTTCTATTTAACGCATCAATAACTAGCGCTGCTCCGCTGCGTCCGACGCAGTAGGCGCGAAGTTGATTGACTCGTTATAATTTTACTCAACCACAAGTCTGGTTAGCTTGTTATACATTGAACTAACCAATGTAGATTTATTAATTCCGTAGTGCATTTCTCGGTGGCAATTTGGGCATAAAGCGATAGCATTTTCTACTGTGTCAGAGCCAC
>NZ_JBQTDC010000031.1:0-53344 GCF_052353045.1 Halomonas sp. AOP7-B1-5
GCCTGCAGGCCGCCTTTTTCAGCAAACGTAAGCGATTAATGCTCAACGCCGCCTTCACCGTGCACGTGGCCGTGCTCGGTTTCTTCCTGGCTCGCTTCACGAACGGACGCAATCTCAACATCGAAGTTAAGATGTTCGCCCGCCAGAGGATGGTTGCCATCAACGATAACGGTGTCGCCTTCGATGTTCTTAACCGTCACCATCAGCGGGCCACCTTGAGTCTGGGCTTGGAACTGCATGCCCGGCTCAATGTTTTCGACGCCCTGGAAAGCATCACGCGGTACTTCTTGTACCAGCTGTTCTTGAACTTCGCCGTAACCCTCTTCCGGAGTTACTTTGACGTTCAGCTTGTCACCCGCTGCGCGGCCTTCAAGCTCTTTCTCCAGACCCGGGATAATGTTGCCCGCGCCATGGAGATACGTCAGAGGCTCACGGCCTTCGGAACTGTCTAGCACTTCACCTGAGTCATTGGTCAGGGTGTAGTGAAACGCGACAACCGAGTTTTGCGCAATTTGCATTGAATAGCCTTTCGGTGAGTGCATGTCCCAACATGGTAACGCGTGAAACGCGGCTTGTCAGGGGGTAAGCCAGGTTTTTACGCTCACTCGTTCATCGCGGTATTGCGCCGCACGGTGACCGGGGATACCCTACGCCAACAACTTTTGGCCTTTTTTAAATTCCATTCACCGGAGTTTGCTATGACGACTTTCCTTATTTGGCTTATCGCTTTTGGCGTAATTGCCTATTTTGTCAATCAAAAATGGCATAGCGGCGTTAGCTGCGGCCTAGATCGAATGCTGCCCAGCGTAATGAAAAGTCATGGCTCAAACCGCTATTTATGGGTCGGCACACTGGCTGTATTAGGTGCAACTACGCTGGTACGCCCGGTAGAAGTTCTGCTGGTAGCTATTCTGCTGGTAATTATTGGTCTAGTCGTTATGAAATTGGCTGAGTGGGCGAGCAGTATGGCGCACTGATTTATCACCGCGCTTAAATAAAAACGCCCGACCATTCAAAAAATGGTCGGGCGTTTTTTGTATTGCGGTTAACAACGTTTCTAAGTGACTGCGGTAGTGCGTAAAGATGCCAATCTGTTCACTGCCCACCATCAATCACGATAATGGGCAAGTGGCAATGATTAGTAAGGCGCGATACTAAGGTTGCCACCGCTACCAATCAGGCGCACGCGCTGACCAGCTTGGTACTGATGGTCAGCTCGCTGTACAACCACTACATCGCTACCGTCATCACGGCGAATTTCCATTTCTAAGGCGGCAACGCGGTTAGCCCGATCTTCGGCTGCTGAACCGGCAACGGAACCACCTAACGCACCGGCAACGGTGGCTAGCTGACGACCAGAACCGCCGCCCACTTGGCTACCTAAAAGGCCACCGATGATAGCACCGCCACCGGTACCTAACAGGCCCCCAGCACGGCTATCGGCCTGAATTTGTACCGGACGAATAGCAACAATCGTACCGTAAGAGACGCTTTGGCCTGTCTGTGCTTGGTTGCCGCGGTATACATCGCCCGAATAGGGTGAGGTGTTGGCACACCCGGCTAAGGTCAGGATGCTTAATGCAGCAACAGGTAGTAAACGTTTCATTAAAACCTCCAAGGTGTTGCAGCTCAAATGGCAATATCAAGATACTTCAATTATAAAACAGTGTTCGCTAAAAGATAACTGAAGCTGTTGGCTATGACCACTGATCATTCGAAAAGATCATAAATCTCAGTGTAGACAGTGAATAAGAAAACAGTGTGCAGATATAACGAAAAAACCAGGAGCCCAAAGGCTGCCTGGTTTGCAGGATTTTCATAGAACGATATTGCTAATAATAATTAGCCGAACTGGTTCATCGTATTATCCTTACCGCCCGCTTTAAGCGCGGCATCACCATGGAAGAATTCCTTATGGTCATCGCCAATATTGGAACCCGCCATATCCTGATGCTTTACAGTGGCAATTCCCTGGCGAATTTCTTCACGCTGAACGCCTTTTACGTAGGCAAGCATGCCTTCCTTGCCAAAATAGCCCTTGGCCAAGGTGTCGGTTGAGAGCGCGGCGGTGTGGTAGGTGGGCAGCGTAATCAGATGGTGGAAAATACCCGCTTCGCGAGAGGAGTCGCGCTGGAAATTGCGCGTCCATTCATCCGCCAGCTGGCCAAGCTCGGTATCGTCGTACTCAACGCTCATCAGCTTATCGCGCTGGTAGGCGGAGACATCCTTGCCGTCTTTTTCCCAGGCATCGAACACCTGTTGGCGGAAGTTAAGCGTCCAGTTGAACGAGGGCGAGTTGTTGTAAACCAGCTTGGCATCCGGCACAACGTCGCGGATACGGTTGACCATGCTGGCAATTTGGCCAACGTGAGGTTTTTCAGTTTCAATCCATAAAAGATCGGCGCCATTTTGCAAACTGGTAATGCAGTCAAGAATGACGCGGTCTTCGCCTGAACCCGATTTGAACTGGTAGAGGCCGGATGCTAAGCGCTTGGGTTTTACCAGTTGGCCGTTTTGTTTGATTACCACATCGCCATTATTGATATCGGCGGCGTTCTCGATAACGTCGCCATCCAGAAAGCTGTTGTACTGATCGCCAAGGTCCCCGGGCTCGTGGGTAACGGCAATCTTCTGCGTCAGGCCTGCGCCTAAAGAATCGGTGCGTGCCACAATCACACCGTCGTCTACGCCGAGCTCTAAAAATGCATAGCGAACCGCGTTGATCTTGGCCAGAAAGTCCTCGTGAGGGACGGTTACTTTGCCGTCCTGATGGCCGCATTGCTTCTCATCGGAGACTTGGTTTTCCAGCTGAATGCAGCAAGCGCCTGCCTGAATAAACTTCTTGGCCAGCAGGTAAGTCGCTTCTGCGTTGCCAAACCCCGCATCGATATCGGCAATGATCGGCACAATATGGGTTTCATAATTATCGATGCTGCTAATGATTTCCTGCTCTTTGGTTCTGTCGCCAGCGGCTTTGGCGTCGTCCAGGGCACGAAACAGATGGTTAAGCTCCCAAGAATCGGCCTGTTTTAAAAAGGTATATAGCTCCTCAATCAGGTTGGCGACCGAGGTTTTCTCATGCATGGACTGATCGGGCAGAGGACCAAACTCAGAGCGCAGTGCGGCCACCATCCAGCCCGAAAGGTACAGGTAGCTGCGCTTGGTGGTGCCGAAGTGCTTTTTAATCGAGATCAGCTTCTGCTGGCCAATAAAGCCGTGCCAGCAACCCAGTGACTGCGTGTACTGCGAAGTGTCTGCGTCGTAGGCGGCCATATCGTTACGCATGATCTTGGCGGTGTAACGGGCGATGTCGAGACCTGTATGAAAGCGGTTCTGAGTACGCATGCGGGCAGCGTATTCAGGTTTGATGGCATCCCACTTGCCACGCTGGGCCTCGCGTAATTGAGCCATGGCTTTAATATCGTTAAGCAGTCCAGTCATGAGTAATTTCTCCAGGGTCGTATGAGTACTTCGCAAGAGTGCTTCTCAAAAGTACTTCTCAAAGATACTTAGCAAGAGCACTTCGTAAGTTGTTTTATAGCGGTGCTGCGCTTGCGAAAACGTTTCCAGCTGCTTACCGGCAAAGGACGATAGCCAGTGAATAGCTGGGCAGGCTTGATAGCGCTGCAGTGCAATAACTATTGACGACAAAGGAGCATCTAACAATTGACACTTGGGGGCAGGTGGGGTTGTAACTTGACGACAATGGGTTAGCAAAACGCCGCGTTTATGTAGTCGTTTTTTGTCAGGAAGATAAACCAAATACAAAAAAGCGCCGCTTCGGGGCGGCGCTAAACATTTAATCGCTGGGTCGATAAAGGGCGTGACTATTCTTCGTCGTCTTCACCCATAAAGCCCAGGCTACCCGCGTTAACCAGCTGAGTGAGCAGCGGTGCAGCTCCTTCAAGCTCCAGTACGTCTTCGTACATGGGAGCCGGGTTAGCTAAGCGTTTTGCCAGCGCTTCGGCGCAGGGGTGGGCGTCGCCATCGACAAATAGCGTTACGCTGCCTGCATCCTTACGCCAGGCAAAGCGCGAGCCGGGCATGTGCAGGAGCGG
This sequence comes from Halomonas sp. AOP7-B1-5, assembly GCF_052353045.1. Taxonomy (NCBI): domain Bacteria; kingdom Pseudomonadati; phylum Pseudomonadota; class Gammaproteobacteria; order Oceanospirillales; family Halomonadaceae; genus Halomonas; species Halomonas sp. AOP7-B1-5. Next base: position 4,059 of record NZ_JBQTDC010000031.1, read on the forward strand.
CTCGCCCTCTTGAAGGTGTTCCATCAGCGCCGCTTCATCCATCGGCTCTTCAAGCGGAGCGACTTGATCGACGTATTTAGGTTGCGTCATTACTCGGCCAAACCATTGAGCGATTTGCGCGGGGTTATCAAGCGTTTTCAGCATGAATTGGCGCATGCGCTCGACAGCTGCGTCGTCCAGCTCACCGATCTGGCTGGCAGGCGCCATGCCCGCATCGCTATAGCGTTGCGAGGCGGGTAGCTGTTCGCCCAGGTAGTCGGCGTAAGAGGTGATTGACTCGTCGGCAGACGGTGCCCGAAAGCCGACTGAAATGGTCATGCAGTCATCCGTCTGGCTGACACCGTGGTGTGCCCAACCTGGCGGCAGATAAAGCATATCGCCCGGTGCCAGCGTCCAGTCAGAATCCTGCTCGACCTCAAAGGTTTCCAGAATACGCAGGTCAACGCCCTGGATAATGGGTGCGTCGTCTGCCTGCTTGCCACCCAGCTGCCAGCGACGGTGACCGCTGGCCTGTAGTAAAAAGACATCGTATTGATCGACATGCGGACCTACGCTTCCGCCGGGAGGCGCGTAGCTGATCATAATATCGTCTAACCGCCAGCGGGGCAGAAAGTCGAATTCATCCATCAGTGCCGCGACAGACGGCACGTAGTGATCCGCCGCCTGAACCAAAAGGCTCCAGTGGCCTTCAGGCAGACGCTCAAACGTTGTTTCGTCGAAGGGGCCGTGAGACACCTGCCAGGCGCCCTCTGGGCCGTCTTCTTCAACCAGGCGCGCTTCTACACCCGGCTCGCAGGCAAGTCCTGCAAGCTCATCAGGGTCGATTGGGCTGATGAAGTCGGGGATAGCGCCACGAATCAGCAGCGGTTTCTGTTGCCAGTAGTGGGCCAAAAATTCTGCCGGTGTTAAATCGCCCAGCAGGGTGAGTGGCTTATCGTGTTGGCTCATAGCGGTATCCTAGGTGAGTGGCCGCAGCGCTTATGACAAGTTGCCAAGGCGTTGGGTAAGCGCTTCGGCCTGCGCTTGTGCATTACCAATATAGCTCGCCGGCGAGAGGTCTTTAAGCTCGGCTTTTACGTCGGCTGGCAGCTCAAGAGTATCGATGAACGCGGCAAAGCCTGCCTGGTCGATGCGCTTGCCACGGGTCAGCTCTTTAAGTTTTTCGTACGGCTTTTCGATACCGTAGCGGCGCATGACGGTTTGAATCGGCTCGGCCAGCACTTCCCAGCTGTTGTTCAGGTCTTCTGCCAGGCGCTCAGGGTTGGCTTCCAGCTTGCTGATGCCTTTAAGGCCTGCGTGGTAACCGATCAGGCCGTACGCCAGGCCAACACCCAGGTTGCGTAGCACGGTAGAGTCGGTTAAGTCACGCTGCCAGCGGGAAATCGGCAGCTTTTGCGCCAGGTGGCTCAGTACCGCGTTGGCCAGACCTAGGTTGCCTTCAGAGTTTTCAAAATCAATCGGGTTGACCTTATGCGGCATGGTAGAAGAGCCGATTTCGCCCGCTACCGTGCGCTGCTTGAAGTAGCCCAGAGAAATATAGCCCCAGACATCGCGATTGAAGTCGATCAGGATGGTATTGAAACGGCATACCGCATCGAACAGCTCAGCGATGTAGTCGTGGGGTTCGATTTGCGTGGTGTAGGGATTGAAGCTTAACCCTAAGCCTTCGACAAAAGTCCGCGCGTTTTCTTCCCAGTCGATTTCGGGGTAAGTTGCCAGATGCGCATTGTAGTTGCCTACCGCGCCGTTGATTTTACCCAAAATCTCAACGCGCTCGATCTGCTTGAGCTGACGCTTCAAGCGATACGCCACGTTGGCCATTTCTTTGCCAAGCGTAGTCGGGCTTGCCGTTTGGCCATGGGTGCGCGAGAGCATCGGCTGAGCGGCATGGGCAATCGCAAGCTTAGCTACTTCATCGGCGACTTCATGCATGGTGGGCAGCAGTGCCTGCAGGCCGTCGGCCAGCATCACGCCGTAAGAAAGATTGTTGATATCTTCTGAGGTGCACGCGAAGTGAATGAATTCGGTCACTGCATTCAGTTCGGCGTTGCCAGCGATTTTTTCTTTCAGGAAGTACTCGACCGCTTTCACATCGTGATTGGTGGTGCGCTCGATCTCTTTGATACGCTCAGCGTCATCTAAGGAGAACTCACTAATCAATTGCTCAAGAAAGGCGGTCGCACCGGCAGAAAGCGGCGGTACTTCAACGATTTGGCTATGCTCAGCCAGGCGCTGTAACCAGCGGACTTCCACAATGACACGGGCACGGATCAGGCCGAATTCGCTGAAATGTTCGCGCAGCGCAGAGGCTTTGGAGCCGTAGCGGCCGTCAACGGGGGAGAGAGCAGTCAGAGCGGAGAGTTGCATGGCGTCGTTTCCAAGTAGTTCAAGAACAGGTGAGTCGGAAAAGGGGTATAGAGCGCACTATCATCAATCAAATGGCTAGCCGAGGCTATCCAGCGCGCGGCGCAGCGCTTTACGCTGGAACACCAGCTTCCAGCGGCGCCCGCCTTGCTGGTGCCATAAAAGCCCAAAGCGAATGCCTGACAATAAACAGGCCCGCACGCGCTCGGGCATCATCCGGCTTTGCAGTAGCGACGGGTCGCCCTGTACCACGATGCGCGTTTTAAAGGTGGAGATCGTGTCTTGGTAGGCTTCGCCCAAGCTTGCGATAACGTTTTCATGCGTCGGGCTAAAGTGCTCGGCCTGACCCTGGATGCGGGTAAGGTGCTGGCCCAGGGAATCCATCATGTCGCTGTTGGTACGCAGCTTGTTCATGACTAGTAGAATCGTAAAACCATAGCGCAGCACCACCGGATTGGCCTGCTTGCGGCCGACGAGTGCCTCAAGCGTTTCAAGACCGCGCCGCAGGTTATTCGGATGGCCACCGTAAATGGCTTCAAAGCTTTCCGGGTTGGTATCCACGGTCGCTTCAATCAGCGTATCCCAGGCACGGTTATCAACCTGGCCTGTGCGGGCTAGTTCATCGACCAGGCTGGCGGCTTGGAATACCCCGGCCAAGGCAAGCGCCTGGCGCACCGACGGTGAGTCGGGTGCGCGGTGAATGGGCGTTGTGGTACTCATGCGGGGTTCTCCGACGCTTTCCAGGTGGCGCGAATAACGCCGCCACCCAGGCAAATATCACCATCGTAAAGCACCAGCGATTGGCCGGGCGTTACCGCCCATTGGGGGTCATCGAACGTCACTTCAACGCCGCCATCGGGCAGGGTGCGCATTTCGCAGCCGCAGTCGCTTTGCCGATACCGGGTTTTGGCGGTAAATCGGCCGTGTTGAGCTGGCGGCTCGCCCGCAACCCAGTCCATGGCTTCAGTCGCCAGGGTGTCCGATAAAAGCAGCGGATGATGCTTACCCTGCACCACGATCAGCACGTTGCGTTCCAGATCTTTTGCCGCCACGTACCAAGGCTCTTCTGAGTAGTTGGCAAGCCCGCCAATCCCTAGCCCCTGGCGCTGACCCAGGGTGTAGTACATCAATCCCATATGATCGCCGATTACGTCGCCTTCGGGCGTTTCGATCTTGCCGGGTTGGGCGGGTAGGTATTGCTGTAGAAAGTCGCGGAAACGCCGCTCACCGATAAAACAGATACCGGTAGAGTCTTTTTTCTTGGCCGTGATCAGGTCGTGCGCTTCGGCAAGCGCGCGAACAGCGGGTTTTTCCAGCTCGCCCACCGGGAACAGCGTGCGGGCAATGGCGGCTTCAGGTACCGCGTGCAGGAAGTAGCTCTGATCCTTGTTACCGTCCAGCCCTTTAAGCAGGCGCGGGCGAACATCGCTAGTACCTTGGCGAACCCGTCCTTCACGAACGTAATGGCCGGTGGCGATCTTCTCGGCACCCAGCATTTCGGCGTATTCAAGAAATACCTTAAACTTGATCTCTCGATTACACAGAATGTCAGGGTTGGGGGTGCGTCCAGCCTTGTACTCTTCGAGGAAATGCTCGAAGACGTTATCCCAGTACTCGGCGGCAAAATTCGCCGTATGTAACTTAATGCCCAGCTTGGCGCACACTGCTTCGGCGTCGGCAAGGTCTTCCTTCGCCGTGCAGTATTCAGTGCCGTCGTCTTCGTCCCAGTTTTTCATAAACAGGCCTTCCACCTCGTACCCCTGCTGAAGCAGAAGCAAGGCAGAAACGGACGAGTCGACGCCACCAGACATGCCGACAATTACTTTGCCCGCAGCGGATGCCTCGGTGGTGGGTGTGCCATTGGTGGATGTCATTGGCATCCTCGGTTGAAGTGGTATGCAATTGGGCAGCGATTATACACGATAGGGGGTTGCTGCTTCGAGCGCTTCACTCCTGAATGACGCTTAATGGATAGCAGCATTCGCTGACAGCGTCCTCAATGCGCTTGAGTACCAGCGGGCTTCGTAGCCGCTGTTGCGCGCTTAAGGCACGAATTTCGGCAAGCGTGAGCCAGTGTGTCGCGATAATGTCAGTGTCCAGCGGCGTATTGAGAAACTCGGCGGGCTCGGCGGTAAACCCATGACTATGAAAGGTTTGGCCGCTATCGGTGTGAAAAATATAAAGTCCCAGGTAGCCGTTTAGCGTGACACGCCAGGCGGTCTCTTCCTCAACTTCACGTAAAATCGCTGCCATAGGCCCTTCGCCCGCCTCAATATGACCCGCCGGCTGGTTGAATACCGTAAAGGGGCCGCCCTTGGCTTCTTCAACCAGCAAGAACCGATTGTCGCGCTGAATAACGCAGGCGGCCGTGCTGTGAATGGCGATGGTTCGAATAGCGCTCATGAGGGTTTCCGGCGTGAAGCCACTGGCTTGCGCGAACGCTTGGACGCCTGGGCCGGGCGTGGGGCGTGCAGGGTTTCCTTACGCCATTCGCCGGGCTTCAGGTCGCCCAATTGCCAAGCGCCAATCGAGGCGCGAATTAATCTAAGCGTGGGAAATCCGACGTGGGCGGTCATTCGGCGTACCTGACGGTTGCGCCCTTCGCTAATGGTCAATTCCAGCCAACTGGTGGAAGGGTGGCGCTTGGGGTCAATGGCTGGCTCGCGTGGCGCCAGCGGCGGGGTGGCAATCAAGCGGGCCTTGGCCGGCCGGGTAGGGCCATCCTTTAAGGTAATACCCGTACGCAGCGCGTTAAGGGCGGTATCGTCTATCTGACCTTCAAGCTGCACCCAGTAGGTTTTAGGCTGCTTATGGCGAGGATGCGCAATGCGGTGGATGAGCGCGCCGTCATCGCTGAGTAACAAAAGCCCTTCAGAGTCGTAATCAAGTCGGCCAGCGGCATAAACGCCGGGCACTTCGATAACATCGGCGAGGGTAGCCCGTCCTTCACTGTCGGTAAATTGGGAGAGCATACGGTAGGGTTTATGCAGTAGGTATAGGCTGCTCATAAAGTCTCTTACGTCTTACGCCTGATTTGTCGACAATCTCTCATGCGGTTAAAGTGCAGCGCTGGTATACTCCTGCGTGACCGCTGGAGTCGTCGTCAACACCACCGAAGTGATAGTAAAGCAGCAAGATTGATACGCTGCCCCGCGCGCTTCGCGGCACGGTCTATCGTCGAATGAGCCGCGTAGCTTAGGATTTTATAACTAAAGCGACTAGAAAAGAGGTTAACGCAAAAATGTCCCAAACGCCGAAGATCATTTATACGCTCACCGACGAAGCCCCTGCGCTCGCGACATATTCACTGTTACCGATTATCGATGCATTTACCGATCCTGCCGGTATTGAGGTAGAGACTCGCGATATCTCCCTGGCAGCGCGTGTACTGGCTCAGTTCCCTGACCTGCTCAACGATGAGCAGCGCGTTAGTGATGATCTGGCTGAGCTGGGTAAGCTTGCGACTACGCCTGAAGCCAATATTATCAAACTGCCTAATATCAGTGCTTCCGGTCCGCAGCTAAAAGCCACCATTAAAGAGCTGCAAGGCCAGGGCTACCCGCTGCCGGATTACTCGGACGAGCCTAAGAACGATGAAGAAAAAGCCATCAAAGCGGCGTACGACAAGGCCAAGGGCAGTGCGGTAAACCCGGTGCTGCGTGAAGGCAACTCTGATCGCCGTGCGCCGAAGTCGGTCAAGAACTACGCGCGTAAATACCCGCATCGCATGGGCGAGTGGAGCGCTGATTCTCAGTCTCACGTAGCTCACATGAGCGAAGGCGACTTCTACGGCAGCGAGCAATCCGCGGTCATGGAAAAAGCCGGCAAGCTCAAGATTGAGCTGCAACAAAAAGATGGCACCACTACCGTTCTGAAAGACGGCCTGGCCGTTCTTGAAGGCGAAGTGATTGACGCGGCTTCCATGAGCAGCCGCCGCCTGCGCAGCTTTATCGACAGCGAAATCAACGATGCCAAAGCGCGCAACGTGCTGTTCTCTTTGCACCTGAAAGCCACCATGATGAAGGTTTCCGACCCGATCATGTTTGGTATCGTGGTTGAAGAGTTCTATAAAGCCGCACTTGAAAAGCATACCGATGCGCTCAAGTCCGTTGGCTTTAATGCCAACAGCGGTATTGGCGATCTCTACAGCGCCATTGAGTCGCTGCCCAGCGACCAGCAAGACGCTATTAAAGGTGATATCGAAGCACTTTATAAAGAGCGCCCGCCGATGGCGATGGTGAACTCCCATAAAGGCATCACCAACCTTCACGTGCCTTCTGATGTGATCATCGACGCTTCCATGCCGGCGATGATTCGTGATTCCGGTAAAATGTGGGGCGCTGACGATCAGCTGCACGACACCAAAGCCGTCATTCCGGATCGTTGCTACGCGACTATCTATCAGGCCGTGATCGAAGATTGTAAAAAGCACGGTGCGTTTGACCCAACCACCATGGGCAGCGTGCCTAACGTGGGCCTGATGGCGCAAAAAGCCGAAGAGTACGGTTCCCACGACAAAACCTTCCAGATCGCTGCCAACGGCACCGTGGTGGTTACTGACGAAAACGGCAATACGCTGTTCAGTCATGACGTTGAAGCGGGCGACATCTGGCGTATGTGCCAGACCAAAGACGCGCCGATTCAGGACTGGGTGAAGCTTGCGGTTACCCGTGCACGCGAAAGCGGCGTTCCGGCTATTTTCTGGCTGGATGCGAACCGCGCCCATGACGCGCAGCTGATCAAAAAGGTAGAAGCGTACCTTAAAGATTACGATACCAACGGTCTGGATATCCGTATCCTGGCGCCGGTCGATGCCATGGCGGTATCGCTTGAGCGTATCCGCAAAGGTGAAGACACCATTTCCGTCACCGGCAACGTGCTGCGCGACTACCTGACGGATCTGTTCCCGATCATGGAGCTGGGCACTAGCGCGAAAATGCTGTCTATCGTTCCGTTGATGAACGGCGGTGGCCTGTTTGAAACTGGCGCTGGCGGTAGTGCACCCAAGCACGTTCAGCAGTTCCTGGAAGAAAACCACCTGCGCTGGGATTCGCTGGGTGAGTTTCTGGCCCTGGCGGCGTCGCTTGAGCACCTGGGCAGCACCTTCGGCAATGCACGCGCCACCGTGCTGGCCAAGACGCTTGACGAAGCCAACGGCAAGTTTTTGGACAGTAACAAGTCACCGTCGCGTAAAGTGGGCGAGCTTGATAACCGCGGCAGCCACTTCTATCTGGCGCTTTACTGGGCAGAAGCCCTGGCCGCGCAGAACGACGACGCTGAATTGAAATCGCTCTTCGCGCAGTTGGCTGATAAGCTGAAAGCCAACGAAGACACCATTGTGAAAGAGCTTAATGGTGTTCAGGGACAGGCCGTGGATATTCAGGGCTACTTCCGTCCGAACGGTGAGCTGGCGAGTCAGGCCATGCGCCCAAGCAAAACGCTGAACGAAGCGTTAGCAGTGGTTGCAAAAGGCTGATGCTGAATCGCCCTGACTGCATGGGCGTGTAGCAAAACCCTCGTCCCGCTGGTGGGCGGGGGTTTTTTAGCTTTTGCGGTATGATATTTTTAATGCCATGTGAACCCTTGTAGAACTTGAGCGTCATAGCTATTGACTGGTCACTGTTGCGGGTTGCAATTGTTGATGAGCGCTGGCTAGGTCATTCATGAGTCTTGAGATAACCAACAGTGCAATCTATGCCTAATCTAGTGTTTGATAAGACAAAAGCGCCATGTGTAATGGCCGGTATGACACGACCCGAAATGCCTGACGATGGGGATGTTGCCGTTCAGTCTGCTGAACCGGCGCTGGCACAGCCTCCCTTGTATAAGGTCGTGTTGCATAACGATGACTACACGCCAATGGATTTTGTCATTGAAGTACTGCAGGAGTTTTTCAATATGGACAGCGAAAAGGCTGTTCAGATAATGCTTGCGGTACACACTCAGGGAAAAGCTACCTGTGGTGTCTTTACTCGCGACATCGCAGAGACTAAATGTCATCAGGTTAACGAGTATGCGCGTGAGTGCGAACACCCGCTAATGAGTGATATTGAAGCCGCAAATTGAGTGCGTTGATAAAAATTTGTCGGTGAGGCTTGCAACCCTGCCATTTGTACCCGATGTTGAAAGTGCCGGTCGACTAATTTGATCCGACGCAAGTCCTAGGTGGCGATACGCCCTAGGTAGTAGCGAAAAGGGGACTGCCATGCTGAGCAAAGAACTTGAACTGACCCTGAACACGGCCTTTACCGTGGCCCGCTCAAAGCGCCACGAATTCATGACCGTTGAACATCTGCTGCTAGCGTTGCTGGACAATGCCTCAGCCGTTGATGTTTTAAAGGCGTGTGGGGCTAACCTCGACAAGCTGCGGTCCGATCTGCAGGATTTTATCAACTCAACGACGCCGCTTATTCCCGAAGGTCACGGAGATCGTGAAACGCAGCCTACGCTCGGTTTTCAGCGTGTGTTGCAGCGTGCGGTTTTCCACGTTCAGTCGTCGGGCAAAAGTGAAGTAACCGGCGCCAACGTATTGGTAGCCATTTTCTCCGAACAGGAAAGCCAGGCGGTTTATTTCCTTAAGCAGCAAAGCGTTGCCCGTGTCGATGCGGTCAACTACATCGCCCATGGTATTTCCAAAGTGGCGGGGCATGGTCATTCACCCTCCAGCGCTTCTCAAGAGGGTGAAGACGTTGAAGAAGGCGCTTCTGAAAGCGGAACTCATCCGCTGACTGGCTATGCCACCAACCTTAACGAGCAGGCGCGGCTGGGTAAGATCGATCCGCTGATCGGCCGTGACCATGAGCTTGAGCGTGTTGTACAGATTCTGGCGCGTCGGCGTAAGAACAATCCGCTGCTGGTGGGTGAAGCTGGCGTGGGTAAAACGGCTGTAGCCGAAGGCCTTGCCAAGCGTATTGTTGAAGAAGACGTACCTGACGTTATCGCCGACGCTGTCGTGTACTCGTTGGATATGGGTGCGCTGCTTGCTGGCACCAAGTACCGCGGCGACTTTGAAAAGCGCCTGAAAAGCCTGCTAGGTGAGCTACGTAAGCAGCCTAATGCCGTGCTGTTTATTGACGAGATCCATACGGTCATTGGTGCGGGTGCGGCGTCCGGTGGTGTCATGGATGCCTCTAACCTGCTCAAACCGTTGTTATCGTCAGGTGAGCTGCGCTGCATTGGCTCAACCACTTTCCAAGAGTTCCGCGGTATTTTTGAAAAAGACCGCGCGCTGGCGCGTCGCTTCCAGAAAGTCGATGTACTGGCACCTTCGGTTGACGACACCATCAAGATTCTCAAGGGGCTGCGCTCACGCTTTGAAGAGCACCACGAAATCAAGTACACCGATGGCGCGCTGGAAAGCGCCGCACGGCTGGCTGATCGTTATATAAACGACCGTTATCTGCCGGACAAGGCCATTGACGTCATTGATGAAGCTGGAGCGCACCAGCGGCTGCTGCCGCCAGAAGCGCGTAAGGGCACGATCGATGTCGAGCAGGTCGAGGCGATCGTCGCTTCCATTGCCCGCATTCCGCCGAAGAGCGTTTCAAGCTCGGATCGTAAGCTGCTTGAAAAACTTGATCGCGATCTGAAAATGCTGGTGTTTGGTCAGGATGAAGCAATCGATACGCTCTCAGCCGCCATCAAGCTTTCCAGGGCCGGTCTAAAGTCGCCGGATAAGCCTGTGGGCAGCTTCCTGTTCGCAGGGCCTACGGGTGTCGGTAAAACCGAAGTGGCCAAGCAGCTTGCCCATATCATGGGTATTGAGCTTGTGCGCTTTGATATGTCGGAGTACATGGAGCGTCACACCGTATCGCGTCTGATTGGTGCGCCTCCCGGCTATGTCGGGTATGACCAGGGCGGCTTGCTGACTGAAGCCGTGACCAAGCAGCCGCACTGCGTGCTGTTGCTGGATGAAATTGAGAAAGCGCACCCTGAAGTCTTTAACCTGCTACTGCAGGTCATGGATCACGGTCGTCTGACCGATAATAACGGGCGGGAAGCTGACTTCCGTCACGTTATCGTTATCATGACCTCCAATGCCGGGGCCGAGCAGGCGTCACGTCGCTCTATCGGCTTCCAGCATCAGGACCACTCAACCGATGCCATGGAAGTTATCCGGCGGACGTTCTCGCCTGAATTCCGTAACCGGTTGGATGGCATCATTCAGTTCCATGCTTTGCAGACATCGGTGGTGCGCAACGTAGTCGACAAATTCCTGATCGAACTACAGGCGCAGTTAGACGAGAAACGCGTACAGCTGGAAGTAGATGATGTGGCGCGCGATTGGCTGGCTGAGAAAGGCTATGATCCGGATATGGGGGCCCGTCCCATGGCGCGTCTGATTCAAGAGAAGCTGAAGAAGCCACTTGCCGAAATGATTCTGTTTGGCGAGCTGGCCGAGCATGGCGGTATTGTGCATGTCAGTCTGGAGGAGGGCGAGCTTCATCTCTCCACCGAGACTGAAATGGCGGATGCGCCCTGAAAAGGGCGCTAAGATCGCCTTAGTGCGTAGCGCCTAATCATGCCGTAAAAATGCACAGCGCCCTGTCTTCGACGGGGCGTTGTCGTATACAGGTGACGGCGCCGTACTGCGTGCTGGCTGAAAAGGCGTTAGAAAGGCTTAGCGCGAACGGTAGACAATGCGGCCTTTAGAAAGATCGTACGGTGTCAGTTCCACTTTCACTTTATCGCCTGTCAGAATGCGGATATAGTTTTTACGCATCTTGCCAGAGATATGAGCAGTTACAACGTGGCCGTTTTCCAGTTCAACACGGAACATGGTATTAGGAAGGGTATCAACGATAACGCCTTCCATTTCAATATGATCTTCGCGTGCCATATAGGCAGATCCTCACTTATTTAACGTAGTTAGCAAACCAAAAACCGTTTCAGGTTTTAAGGGCCAAAGGACTGGCACTTAAGAAACAGCGCTATATTGTGCCGTAAGCCCGTCGTCAAGGCAAAAAAGCTGGGTTAATTTGTACGTTTTAACAAATTAGTGGCCGCCAATGGCGCCCATCCAGCCGCTCGATTGGGGAAAAATCTTGCTTGTAGCGCATTTTACGACACTCTGCGATCCAGTACCCCAAATATAGATGGGGCAGGGCTTTTTTATGGCTCAGCTCAATCAACTTTAAAATGGCAAGCGTGCCAAGCGAGCGTCTGTCGAGTTCGTCGTCAACGCCAAAAAAGGTATAGATCGCCGAAAGCCCATGCTCCAGCTGATCAAATGCCGAGACGCCCACGAGCTCCTCACCCAGGTACATTTCAAGTAAGTACGCGTAAGGCTCTTCCAGGGTTAGAAACGTACGGTACTGTTCACTGCTAGGCGGGTACATGTCACCATCGGCATGACGCTTTCGAATATAGTTTGCGTAAAGCTCGTAGTGGCGTGCTTCATAGCGCGCGGGTACCACGCGAGTGGTGATATCGGTATTGCGTCTCCACACCTTGCGCTGGGAACGGCTGGCCGCAAACTGCTCGACGGGGATGCGCACCGACTGGCAGGCGTTACAGTTTTCGCAGTGAGGACGGTATAAATGCCGCCCGCTGCGTCGAAAACCAAGCAGTGAAAGCGAATCGTAGACCCCCGTGACGGGAGACTCCAGCGGGTCGAGAAAAAGTGTCGTCGCCTCTTTGCTGGGTAAATAGCTGCAAGTATGGGGCACAGTAAGAAAAAAGCGCAGATCCTGTACCGGCTGACGCGGAGTATTACTACTCACAGCTTGCCTCCTTGGCAAATAAACCAGGGCTTTGCCAGCATTATGAATCGCCGTGGCTTGCTATCGACTGAAGCCATGGGGATGCAGGCACCGATGGTGCTCCAGCAAACGACGATGAGACGCTAAACGCCGTTTCGGGCAGCCACTGTTCAAGATAGTTGATGAACGTCTCGCGGGCGACTGTTGTTGCTCCCAGACTTTCAAGGTGCGGCGTATGCATTTGACAGTCAATCAGCTTACCGCCATGGGCTTGCATGGCACCTGCCAGGCGGGCAAGCGCTATTTTGGAGGCATCAGGCGCATTGGAGAACATGGATTCCCCGAAAAACACAGGCCCCATCGCCAACCCATACAAGCCGCCCACCAATTGGCCCGCTTGATGTACCTCGATACTGTGTGCAATCCCTAGACGATGAAGCGTAACGTAGGCATTGTACATGTCGTCGGTGATCCAGGTGCCGGTGTCTTCATCGCGTGGCGCGGCGCAGGCATTAATTACGTGCTCAAAATGTTGATTCAGGGTAACGTCAAACCCCCCATTGCGCAGCCGTTTTGCTAAGCTACGGCGCAGCTTGAATTGCTCAGGACGTAGTACCATGCGCGGATCGGGACTCCACCATAAAATGGGGTCATCATCGCTGTACCATGGGAAGATGCCGCGACGGTACGCTTCTACCAGCCAGTGCGGAGAAAGATCGCCGCCCGCGGCCAGCAGGCCATTGGGCGAATCCAGCGCAATGGCGGTAGATGGAAATATTGGATATGGCGAAGAAAGCCAAGGTAGCATTATTTGCTCCTGTTACTGAGCACTTGTAGAGAAGCTCTGTGACGGCGGAAGGATGCTCGGTATGATGCAAACTCGCAAGTGGATTAAAGACGCCATTGAGGTGTAAAGGGAGAATCGCTTGAAAGTGAATAAGGCGGTAGACAAGCGAACGCAGCGTAATTCGCGTCAAGCACCATCTTCAGCCTCTTCTGCGCGGGTTAAAGCCGCGAAAGATAAAGCTCGCCGGGTTGGCCTGCGTTTACAGGGCTCGGTGCGTGAAGGCGTAGTGGTGGTACTGCTCGCGCTGTGTGTTTTTTTATTATTAGCACTGTTTAGCTACCAGCCGGAAGACCCGGGCTGGTCTTACCAGGGGCCGGAAACGGATGTTCGCAATTGGATGGGGCCCGTCGGTGCTTGGCTGGCGGATGTACTTTATTCGCTCCTGGGGGCGAGTGCGCTCTGGTGGCCGGGCATGTTTGGCTTTGCTGCCTGGTGGCTGATGCGCTCGCGTCAGGTGCGCTTTGAATTAGATCCGGTTGCCATTGCCGTGCACGCCGGTGGTCTCGTGCTGCTGATGTTTGGCACTACCATGCTCGGTGCGCTGCATTTTTATCATCCTGACAGCATTTTGCCCTATGCCTCCGGCGGTATTTTAGGCGAAGGGCTGGTGGGTACGCTCAAGCCCCTGGTGGGCAGTGGAGGCGTGGGCCTGATTGCCGCAGCCTTGATCCTAATCGGGTTCCCGCTGTTTAGCGGCATGTCGTGGCTGCAGGTGGCCGATGAAGTAGGGCGTCGTTTATGCCGGGTAGGCGGCTGGTTTAGTTCGCGCAGGGAAAAGCGCCGTGAGAAACGTCGTGAACGAGCCGCGCTGCGTGCCTCTTTAAAACCCGCGCCAAAAGAGGAAGAGCCTACGCGGGCGCCTAAGCCCAAGCGTGATACGGGCCGTGAGCGCAGAGAGCCTGGCTTCTCGGCGGATGTTGCGGATGATATCAATCGCCAGAGCGAAGCACCGTCTGAGGCGCGAAAAGCTGAACCAACCGACACCTCCATTCCCTGGGAGGCCGCCGCTTTTGCAGCGGCAGAGCCAGCGGTGAAAACACCGGCTAAGCCCGCCGTTGCCAGCGCGCCAGAGCCAACGTTAGCGCCTGAGCCAGCGCTCAAGCCTCAGGCTGAACCAGAGCCCGCACCGGCTAGCCCGAATAGAGTCCTGGAGAGAACTCCGGAGAGAACCCCAGAAATAACGCCTGAAGTTCGTGAGCCGAGCGTATCGGTACCGAACACACCTCGTGCGGATGCTTTCGCGGCTCGTACCCAAGAGCCAGCTCTGACACCTTCGCCTGCGGTGTCTTCACGGGGGCCAGAAGACGAACCTGCCGCTGAAGCGCCTACCGCTACTGTTGAGCCAGCGCGCGAGCAGGCCGAGCCATCGATGATGATGCGGGCTTCTCGCGAAGAAGACGCCGCTGTGCCCATTGCCAAGCACTTCTTTGCCCAGGAAGAGGCTGACGATGCGCCAGAAGACGAGCAAAGCGCACAGGATGAGCAGGACGAGAGCGACGACTATAACGATGAGAGGCAGCGTGGCGAGTGGCACAGCGAAGAACCTGCTGTGTCCCGCGGCGTACCGTTCCGCTCTGAGCCCACATTAAGCGATGCTGAGCCGCTTGACGAGGCCGCGCGCTCTGAGCCTTCACTGACAGCCGAGCCGCGTCGTGAACGCGTGCCTGAAGTGGTTCCCGAGCCGGTATGGGAAGATGACGAAGACGATGTGATGCTGGCTGCAACGCCAACGCCAACGCCAACGCCAACGCCAATGCCGACAAACGCTGCACGCCATGAGCCCACTTTCTCGGCTGACGACGTGGCAGGTGAGGTGGACAGCGGCCCAACGCTTTGGACGGTCGAGCATCTGCAGAGCCAGCGCCCAGCCTTTGAAACGCTGCCTGAGCCCGAAGGCGAGGTGCCCAGCCTTCAATTGCTGACACCCGCTGAACCGCATCAGCCTAACTACACGGAAGAACAGCTTGCCGATATGGCCGAGCTTCTAGAAGTGCGGTTGCGCGAGTATGGCGTCAAAGCAGAAGTGGTCGATACCTGGCCCGGCCCGGTTATCACCCGGTTTGAAATCAAGCCGGCAGCAGGTGTCAAAGCTTCCAAGATAAGCAACCTTGCCAAAGACCTGGCCCGCTCGCTGATGGTGAAAAGCGTACGCGTGGTGGAAGTCATCCCTGGGCGGCCGACTGTCGGGATCGAGATTCCCAACCCGCATCGAGCCATGATCCGCCTGCGCGAAGTCATCGATTCCGAGCGTTTTCAGCAGGAAACATCGCCGCTCACTATGGCGCTAGGGCAGGATATCGGCGGTGGCCCGGTGATTGCCAACCTGGGCAAAATGCCCCACTTGTTAGTGGCGGGTACTACCGGTTCGGGTAAATCGGTCGGCGTTAACGCAATGCTGATTTCGATGTTGCTTAAGGCCAAGCCCGATGAGTTGAAGCTCATCATGGTCGATCCCAAGATGCTGGAGCTTTCGGTATACGACGGTATTCCACACCTGCTGGCGCCGGTCGTGACGGATATGAAAGAAGCCGCCAACAGCCTGCGCTGGTGCGTGGCCGAAATGGAGCGTCGCTATAAGCTGATGGCGGCCATGGGCGTTCGTAATATTGCTGGTTTCAATGCGCGTCTGGATGAAGCAGAGCGCGCGGGCGCTCAGGTAGCTGACCCCTTATGGGAGCCGCAGCCCTGGGAAATGCATCAGCCGCCGCCGGTACTTGCCAAGCTGCCATATATCGTCGTCGTGATCGACGAATTTGCCGATATGTTCATGATCGTCGGTAAAAAAGTCGAAGAGCTGATCGCCCGCCTGGCGCAAAAAGCCCGGGCTGCGGGTATACACTTGATCCTGGCCACCCAGCGCCCCTCGGTGGACGTGGTAACAGGCCTGATCAAGGCGAATATTCCCTCGCGCATGGCGTTCCAGGTTTCTTCACGCATAGACTCACGCACCATTCTCGATCAGGGCGGTGCTGAAAGCCTGCTGGGCCACGGCGATATGCTGTATTTGCCCGCGGGTTCCGGCCCGCCTAACCGGGTGCATGGCGCATTTGTGGATGATGACGAAGTGCACCGCGTAGTCGATGACTGGAAGCGTCGCGGAGAGCCTGAGTACATTGAGGAGATTCTTTCGGGCGGCGTGTCAGCCGATGCCTTGACCGGCCTTGAAGCCGAAGGCAGTGAAGGCGACGACGCTGAGCAGGACGCGCTTTATGACGAGGCCGTTCAGTTCGTGACCGAAACCCGTAAAGCGTCAATTTCAGCGGTGCAGCGGCGTTTTAAGATTGGCTATAACCGCGCCGCCCGCCTGGTTGATGCCATGGAAATGGCTGGCGTTGTTTCCTCAATGGGAACCAACGGTGCCCGTGAAGTGCTGGCACCGGCGGCTGCGCGCTGATGCTGCGCCGGTTAATCGTGCAATAAGCGTGAAAGTCGCGCCGCAGGTGAAACCCTGCGGCGCGTTTTGCGTCTGACTAACCACATGGACGTTGTTGACGGTCCTCAGTACGATTCCTCAGTACGATTTTAATTCGGCAGCGTATGTCTATTGAATCTGACAACGTATGCCCAGGGAGATTTCTATGCGCGATACGCAAACTCTGCTTTCTTCACCATTATCATTGGCAGCTGCCGCCCTTGGTTTAACGTTTGCTGCCCCGGCTGCTTGGGCGAACGATGCCGCTGGGCGCCTGACTGAACGGCTTGAGCCGCTGGAAAACTATCAGGCTACCTTCGATCAAAAAATTCTCGATGGTGCTGGCGAGCGTTTGCAGAATGCACGCGGTGAAATGTGGCTTTCACGCCCGGGCATGCTGCGCTGGGAAGTAGAAGCCCCTTATTCGCAGGTTGTGGTATCCGACGGTAACGATGTGTATTTATACGACCCGGATCTTGAGCAGGTGACGGTTCAGCCGATGGATGACCGTGTAACGCATACGCCGGCACTACTGCTTTCGGGCAATGTCAGTGATCTGACCGAAAGCTACGATGTGGTGTATGAGCAGGAAGGCGGCGAAGACATCTTTACACTAGTGCCTAACTCTGCAGATACGCTGTTTGAAGAGCTGAGCCTGGTGTTTGACAACGAAACCCTGACCGAGCTGTGGATGATGGACAGCACCGGCCAGAAAACCATGATTACCTTTAGCGATATAACCCGTAACGGCTCTATCAACCGTAGCCTGTTTAACTTTGATATTCCTGAGGGAACCGACGTCATCCGTGAAGAGTTTTAGTTGTGATTAGGGATTGGTGATTAGTGAGTTGTGATTGGTGAGTTGTGAATAGTAAGTGGTAACAATAACGATCAGGCGCCCTAGGGCGCCTGATCTGCTTCCTGGTCGCGGCTTTCCCGCCACGCCATAATCTCAGCAAAGCGTTTTTCCTGGCCAAGCGCGCTGGGTTCAAAAAAGCGTGCCTGGGGTAAGTCCTCCGGCCAGCAGTTATGCGCGCTGCCAGCCGGGTAGCCGTCCGGCTCGTTATGGGCGTAGCGGTAGCCTTCACCATGCCCTAGCCGCTCCATTAGCTTGGTAGGTGCATTGCGTAAATAGGTGGGCACCTCTACCTGAGGCTGTTGGCTGACAAACTGCTTGGCGGTCTTCCAGGCGCGATCAATCCGGTTACTCTTTGGCGCCACGGCCAGATGAATGGCCGCATGAGCAATCGCACGCTGGCCTTCATAATCCCCTAAACGCAGATAAGCATCCCAGGCGGCTATCACCAACGGCAGCGCCCTTGGGTCGGCATTACCGACATCTTCTGAGGCAATCGCGGCAAGCCTTCGCACCACGTCCAGCGGGTCGCCGCCCCCCTGCATAAATCGCGCCATATAGAGTAGAGCGGCGTCCGGGCGTGATGAGCGTATTGATTTATGAATAGCCGAGAGCAGGTCGTAATAGGCGTCACCCTGCTTATCAAACGCGCTTGCCTGATGGCCGATTACATCCGCCAGTACTGCCATGGGCAGCACCTCCTGGCCATTTTCCGGCTGGGTAAAATCACACGCGGTTTCCAGCAGGCCCAAGGCCCGCCGGGCATCGCCAGCGCTTGCATGCGCCAGGGCCGCAAGTACCTCGTCATCAACGTGGATATTACGCTTGCCAAGCCCGCGCTGGTCGTCGCTCAGCGCTTGGCGCATCACGCTGATCAGCTCTTCTTGGTCGAGCGCTTTAAGCACGTAAACGCGAGCGCGTGAAAGCAGGGCGGAGTTAACCTCGAACGACGGATTTTCCGTTGTCGCGCCGATCAGGGTCAACAGGCCAGATTCAACGTGGGGCAGCAGCGCATCCTGCTGGCTTTTGTTTAAGCGGTGAATCTCATCCAAAAAGAGAATAACCGGAGAAGTCTGCTGCTGGGCACGCTCTACCGCCGCACGTATTTCTTTTACCCCGGCCATTACCGCGCTTAAATGCTCAAGCTGAGCATTGGAGGCATGGGCGAGCAGTTCGGCAAGCGTCGTTTTACCAACGCCGGGAGGCCCCCATAAAATCATTGAACGGACAAGGCCCGCCTCTGCCATACGGCGAAGCGGTTTGCCGGGTCCCACCAGCGCCTGTTGGCCTACGTAGTCATCTAGCGTTTGCGGGCGCATCCGGTAGGCGAGCGGGGCATCATCGCTGGGTGTTGAGCGCTGAGAGTCAAACAGGTCCATGTAAACTTCCGTTGTAAATCTAGACGTTGAGCAGCAAAGTAACTACAAGTGTGTATGGTAAACGGCGCATTGTCAGGCTACCTTTTGCATAACCCTCATTACAAAATGATACGAACAATACGCTTGCTAGGGTAGTGTCTTAAGTGCATGGTGACACTAGCCATCGTACTTATCGAAAGTGTTTATTTGGTGTACTTATGGGCAGAGCTAGCTTGAAAAACTAGCCTGAAGCATTTGATTAACACACATGATTTAAGTACTTAGCCATCGTGTATGGGTATATCGTGTATAGGCATGTCTTGTGTAAACATGTCTTGTAAACATGTCTTGTAAACATGGCGTCTTGTAAACATAGTGTCTTATAAACATAGTGTAGTGAACCCGCTTATAATTGCGTGCCCACGCCACTTATGGATTCGGCGGCCGGCATGACACAACCAAGGAGACGGCACGATGTTAAACCAACTGCGTCTAGATCATGCCAACATGGCGCGAATGCTCCATGTATTGCAGCTTAAACAAAAAACGCTGGCCGTGGGCGAGCGGCCTAATTTTCAGCTGATGCGTGAAGTAGTGGATTACATTCTGGCCTACATGGAAGGTTTTGCTGCACCATTAGAGCGTATATGCGTTGACCGTCTGGAGACTAAAGCGCCTGAACATTTGGCGCTAATGGAGCAGATGGCAAGTGATTACCTTAAGCTCAAGCCTCGGCTACAGCAGCTTTCGGACAACATCGATACGATCCTGATGGATAATATTCTGCCTATGGATCGTTTTGCAGAGGACCTGGGCGATTATCTTGAAGCGCACCGGGCGTATCTTCGTCATGAGCGTGAAGGCCTCTTTCCGCTGATAGATCAGCATTTTACTCAAGAAGACATGCAGGAGTTGCTGCAAGCCCTGCCGGAAGGTGCCGAGCAGGATCTTGAGCGCCTGCAGCAAGCTTACCCAGAACTTTATGCTGAACTACGCGGTGCGGAAGTGCCTCCGGTCTAGCTAAGCGGTCTAGTCACGAAGCTTCCTTCAGCGGCCAGCGGGGCGTGTTAAACTAGCGCCCCGTGACTGAGCGGCTGAAGGAGAAGCATGTGTATCTATTCAAACAAAAGGCCAAGGCCCAACAAAAGGCAAAGGGGCAGTAATGACTGGCCCTGTGCTGATTTTTGACTCAGGCGTAGGCGGGCTTTCCGTGGCTCGATCGCTGCGCCAGCATTACCCCAATACGGCCATGTGCTACGCCTGTGATAACGCGTGGATGCCCTATGGGCTGCGCGATGACATCACGCTTTCGGCACGCATCGTGGCCGTTTGCCAAGCTGCTGTTCGGGCCTGCCAGCCAAGCGTTCTGGTGGTCGCCTGTAATACTGCCAGCACGCTTGCACTCGATGGCCTGCGCAAAGCCCTAACGATTCCAGTGGTCGGCACAGTGCCCGCTATAAAACCCGCTGCTGCCATCAGTCAAACGCGCCATATTGGCCTGCTGGCCACCCGCGCGACGGTAAGCAGGCCTTATACGCAAAAGCTTATCGAGAGTTTTGCCAGCGACTGCATCATTACCCGAGTCGCGGCAGACGCGCTGGTGCTTGAAGCCGAGGCGCTACTTGGCGGCGTTTCTCCCAACCGCGAACGACTTCAGCAAGCCCTATACCCCCTTTGGCAAGCGGTCGACCATCAGCTGCCCGTGGATACCGTGGTACTCGGCTGCACTCATTTCCCCCTACTCAAACCCTGGCTTGAGGCGCTTGCGCCAACGCCTGTGAGTTGGGTTGATTCCGGCGATGCCATTGCCCGGCGCGTTGGCCAGATCGCCCCGGCGTTAAAAAACGGGCAGGATGGCCGCTTTTTTACCACTGCTTCTGCTGAGGCACTCGGCGAAGGCTTTTCCCAGTACGGCTTTTACACTCCAGGCCGGCTGGAATTAAGCGCCTAGGGCGCGTATTTTCAGCCTGAGCCGACACGACTGTTATTAGCATCGTTATTAATACCGTTTATGAAAAAGAGGCGCCGACTTGGCTATCCCCGTGATACAACCCGAACGTTATGACGAGCAGCTCGCCGAGAAGCGTGCATACCTGGAAAGCACCTTTGCGGTGTTTAATCCGCCTGCGCTTGAAGTGTTTGCCTCGCCGCCGAGCCGTTACCGTCAGCGCTGTGAGTTTCGGATATGGCACGAAGGTGATGACCTTTTCTACGCCATGTTCGAGGTCGACCCTGCCGACCCTAAGAACAAGCGCGTGGTACGCCTGGATCAGTTTGATGTCGCGAGCGAGTCCATCAACGCGTTAATGCCGCGCCTGCGCGAGGCTTTTTTAGCCAGTAATGAGTTGCGACGTAAGCTTTTTCAGGTGGAGTTTCTCACTACGCTGTCAGGCGAGGCGCTGGTAACACTGGTTTATCACCGCCCGCTGGAAGCGTCCTGGGAGCAAGAAGCGCGCGCCCTGGAAGCCGAGCTTGGCATTATGATTATCGGCCGCTCGCGCAAGCAGCGCTTAGTGCTAACCCGTGACCACGTCTGGGAGCGTCTAACGGTTGATGGGCGAGCGCTCGATTATCAGCAAGTTGAAAATAGCTTTACCCAGCCAAACGCGCATATCTGCCAGAAAATGTTGAGCTGGGCGCGGGAAGTCACCGCAGGCCGCCAGACAGAAGATCTGGTGGAGCTTTATTGCGGCAATGGCAACTTCACCATTGCCCTGGCCGATAATTTTCGGCGCGTATTGGCGACCGAAATCTCGCGCACGTCGGTAGCTAGTGCCAACGTCAATCTTGACGCCAATAACATCACCAATGCGCATGTAGCCCGCATGTCGGCTGAAGAGTTTGCCCTGGCGCTCAAAGGTGAGAAAGGGGGGCGTCGTGTGGCCGAAATGGCGCTGGGCGAATATCGCTTCTCCACCGTGTTGGTAGACCCGCCTCGCGCAGGCCTGGACGCCCAGAGCTGCGAGCAGATCAGCGAATATGATCAGATCGTCTATATTTCATGCAACCCGGCAACACTTGCCGATAATTTAGCGCTGCTTACTAAAACGCATCAGATAGAGCGTTTTGCATTATTTGACCAGTTTCCGTTCACCAACCATTGTGAATGTGGTGTATGGCTCACGCGACGCGAGATTAATCAAGAGGGCGCATGATGCGAAAGTGGCATACACCATGAAGAACATGTCAGATGGATAGAGTGGCGACCCTGGGTAGCGTAAGCTAGTCGTTATATTGGCCTAAAGGCCTATTGTCCTACGTTTTTTTGGCCAAATGTGGCCCCGGCAGTCGAGGTGATGGATGGATTACGTTGCGAGTGAAGAGAGTCGGCAAGACCTTTTGAAGCAGCTTTTTGAGCGCTTGGAAGCGCGGCTGGAACCGGACCGAGCAACGGCGATATCAGCGTTTGCACGACGATTTTACGCAAGCGTGCCGGTAGAGGATCTTATCGATCGTCGCCTGGATGACCTGTACGGCGCCACGCTATCCATTTGGCAGTTTCTACAGCACCACGATGCCCAACGCCCTAAAGTGCGCGTGTTTAATCCTGATTTTGAAGAAAACGGCTGGCAGTCGACCCATACCTTTGTGGCGATATTGCATGAGGATATGCCGTTTCTGGTCGACTCGGTGCGCATTGAGCTGAATCGCCGCGGTCTTACCGTGCATGCGATCCAGAACTCCGTGTTTGCCGTTGCCCGCAATGAACAGAACCAGCTGCAGGCGTTGGCCTCACCCCGCGACGCTAACGCGCCTGAAGCGCGTGAGTCACTGATCGTAATTGAAGTTGATCGTCATACTGACCCTGAAGCGCTTTCCAATATCGAAAAGCAGCTGCATCAGGTACTGCGCGATGTGCGCACGGCGGTGAGCGATTACGACGCGATCTGTGGGCAAATCACCGCCACGATCCAAGAGCTTGAAAAAAACTGCCCGCCACAGATTGACCCCGATGACCACGAAGAAGCCATTGCCTTCTTAGAGTGGCTGGTGAAAGATAATTTCACCTTCCTGGGATACGACGAATACCTGCTTGAAGGTAGTGAGCTGCAGCGCGACCCCAACAGCCTCTTAGGCGTGTTCCGCCTGGACGAGCCGCGCTACGATGAGCGCATTCGTTCTGAAGAAGGCATTGATGAGCACGGTAACTACGAGCTGGTGCCTCAACTGCTCTCGTTTGCCAAAAGCGCCCACCACTCGCGGGTACATCGGCCTACCTATCCTGACTACATCACCGTGGATCGTTACGACGATGACGGCAATGTCATCGGTGAACGCCGCTTCTTCGGCCTGTTTACCTCAACGGTATACAACGAGTCGCCGCGCAATATCCCGCTGCTGCGCCGCAAGCTTAAAGCCGTGATGGATATCGCCGGATTTAATCCCCAGGGGCATAACGGTAAGCAGCTTTTACAAGTGCTTGAAGTCTATCCTCGCGATGATCTATTTCAGATCAGCACGGAGTCGCTGGCACATACTGCGCTGGGCATTCTCGATATTCGCGAACGTCGTCAGGTACGCCTGTTTATCCGTGCCGATGTTAGCGGCAAGTTTTACTCGTGCTTGGTGTTCGTTCCGCGTGATGTCTTTTCAACCGATTTGCGCCAGCGTATTCAGAACCTGCTGTGTGACGAGCTTGATGCTCACTTTGGCGATTTCAACACCTACCTGTCTGAGTCGGTGCTGGCGCGTATCCAGCTGATTTTACGTTTCAACGGCAGTGCGCCAAGCCAGTTCGACCTTAAACGCCTGGAAAGCAAGGTTGCCCGCCTCGCGCGTAGCTGGCGCGATGAGCTGATGGCCGCCATGGTAGAAGGGTTTGGGGAAGAGAGCGCCAATCACCAAATGGAGCAGTTCCAGAATGCGTTTTCAGCAAGCTATCGTGAAGATTTTACCGCGCGTACGGCGGTATTTGATGTCCAGCATCTGCTAACGCTCAATAACGGTGATGATCTATCACTGTCGCTTTATCGGCCGTTAGAAGAGAAGGGCAGTGGGGTTAATCTCAAGCTGTACCACCGTGGCTCACAGATTCCGCTTTCTGATGTGCTACCGATGATGGAAAACCTGGGCCTACGGGTTATTGGTGAGCGCCCCTACGAAATTAATGCCCCCGAGCAGCGCTACTGGATTCATGACTTTGAGCTTGAACATGGCAATAAAGATGTCAGCCTGGGCGAAATGCGTGAAACCTTCAGTGAAGCCTTCAAGCGTATCTGGGCGGGCGAGGCCGATAACGACGCCTTCAACCGGCTGATCATTGCCGCTGGGTTGGATTGGCATGAAGTGGCGATGCTACGTGGCTACGCGCGCTATCTTAAGCAGATCCGCTTTGGTATGTCGCAACATTACATCGCGGCGACACTGGCTAACTATCCGGCGATTACCCAAGAACTGGTCGAAATGTTCCGTTTGCGCTTCGATCCCACGCTTATCTCTCATGATACCGACGAGTGTGTGGCGCGGCTTAATGAACACCTGGAAGCGGTGGCCAGCCTTAACGATGACCAGCTGTTACGTCGCTTTATGGAGCTTATCCAGGCAACACTGCGTACCAATTATTACCAGCGTGCAGAGAGTGGCCGTGTTAAAGACTACATCGCCTTTAAATTAGAGCCTTCCAAGGTCACTGGAATGCCCAAGCCGCGGCCGATGTTCGAAATTTTCGTCTGCTCGCCGCGGGTGGAAGGTGTTCACCTGCGTGGCGGCAAGGTCGCCCGGGGTGGCTTGCGCTGGTCTGATCGCCACGAAGATTTCCGTACCGAAGTACTCGGCCTGGTAAAAGCTCAGCAGGTTAAAAACGCGGTGATCGTGCCGGTCGGCGCCAAGGGCGGTTTCGTGTGTAAACGGATGCCGGAAAACGCTGACCGCGAAACCCAGCAGAAAGAAGGCATCGCCTGTTATAAAATTTTTATCCGTGCACTTTTGGATGTCACTGATAATCTGGACGGTGGTGACGTTGTGCCACCTGAAAATGTCGTGCGCCACGATGAGGATGATGCCTATCTGGTGGTGGCTGCCGATAAAGGCACCGCCACGTTCTCAGATATCGCGAATGAAATCTCTATTGAATACGGTCACTGGCTGGGCGATGCGTTTGCTTCCGGCGGCGCTAACGGCTATGACCATAAGAAAATGGGCATTACCGCACGCGGTGCCTGGCAGTCGGTTAAGCGCCACTTTAAGAACCTGGGTATCGACACCCAGCAAGATCTGTTCAGCGTGGTAGGCGTAGGCGATATGGCTGGCGACGTGTTCGGTAACGGCATGCTGCTGTCTGATAAGATTCAATTGGTCGGGGCTTTCAACCATCTGCATATCTTTGTGGACCCCAACCCCGATGCCGAAGCAGCGTTCGCCGAACGTACCCGGCTCTTTAATCTGCCGCGTTCCAGCTGGGAAGACTACAGTGTCGAGCTGATTTCTCAGGGCGGCGGTATCTTTAGCCGCAGTGCCAAATCGATTGCGATTTCCCCCGAAATGCAGCAGGTGTTTGGTATTCAGGAAGAACGCCTGTCGCCCAATGAACTCATTCGCGCCATGCTTCAATCCAAGGTGGATTTGATCTGGAACGGCGGTATCGGCACCTATGTGAAAAGCTCGGATGAAACCGATGCTGACGTGGGCGATAAGGCCAACGATGCGCTGCGCATTAACGGCGCTGACCTCAACTGCCGCGTGGTAGGTGAGGGCGGTAACCTGGGCCTTACCCAGCGTGGGCGGATGGAAGCCGCCGCCAACGGCGTGCGCGTTTATACCGACTTTATCGATAATGCGGGCGGCGTAAACTGCTCTGACCACGAGGTCAATATTAAGATATTGATTGATGACGTGGTCAAGCGTGGCGATATGACCGAGAAGCAGCGTAATGAACTGCTTGCCGAAATGACCGATGAAGTGGCCGATCTGGTGATTTTGGATAACTATCGCCAAGCGCAGGCGCTAGATCTTTCGGAGATTCTTTCTCTCCAGGGTATCGGACCGTATCGCCGCTTTATTAGTGAGCTGGAGGCCGCAGGCCAAATTGATCGTGAACTTGAGTTCCTGCCCACCGATGACGTATTAAAAGAGCGTGCCAGTAATCAGCAGGGAATGCGCTTGCCTGAACTTTCGGTGCTGATTTCCTACGCCAAAAGCACGCTTAAAGGTGATCTGATTACCTCTGATGTGCCTGATGATACGTATATTCATCGCCACCTTGAGCGGTTGTTCCCGTCGGTCTTGACCGAGCGCTATCAGCCAGAAATGTATGAGCACCGCCTGAAGCGCGAGATTGTGGCTACGCAAGTTGCCAATGATCTGGTCGATCATATGGGCATCGTGTTTGTCCGCCGGTTAAGAGACTCCACTGGTGCAGGCCGGGCCGATATCGCGCGTAACTACGTGATTGCCCGCGACAGCTTTAACTTGCTTTCTCTATGGGCACAGATTGAAGCCCTGGATAATCAAGTGCCAAGCAAAGTACAGCACTCGATGATGCTGGATCTCATGCGTTTGATTCGCCGTTCGACACGCTGGTTCCTGCGCCAGCATCTGGGGCTTTCCACGCAAGACACGATCGAGTATTTCGGTCCTCGCTTGGCGCAGTTGCAAGAAGACATGGGTGAGCTGTTAAGCGGTGAAGAGCTGGATGCATGGCGTCTTCGTCGTAATGAGCTGCAGGAAGCAGGTGTGCCTGAAGCGCTGGCCTCAACGGTTGCGGGAGCCCCTAACCTGTATGCTGGGCTGGGTATTATTCAGGCTGCGCGGATTACCAGCGAGAAGCCCCAGCGAGTAGCCGAGGTGTTCTACGAAATCGGCAGCCGCCTGGAGCTACCCTGGATGAGCCAGCAGGTCACGCAGCTTGAAGTGCGTGACGCGTGGCAAGTACAGGCGCGGGAAACCTTCCGCGATGATATCGACCGTCAGCAGCTGGCGCTTACCACCAGCGTGCTGAAACTTGAAGCCGGCAGTCGTGACACTCAAGAGCGTGTGGATCAGTGGCTTGAGCAGCACGATCACCTGCATAACCGCTGGCGCCGTTTGCTTGAAGAAGTGCGCGGTGGCAGTGAAGGTGGGTTTGCGCTGTTTGCGGTAGCCGTGCGCGAGTTGGTAGACCTTGCTGAAAGCGACAGCGAAGCCTGAGCGCCACGGCGTTAGCTAGGTTAAACGCTTAAGCGCTGTAAATAAGCGTTGTGAAAAAAAGTAACCGTGCCTGGGCAATCCAGGCACGGTTTTTTTAGGCCTTTACCACCGGTAATTGTTGTGTGCCGTGCGCCAAAAGGGCAGTTTGCGCTATACTCGGCGCCGCTCAGCACCGCTCACCTTCAAAAGAGATTTAGTCGATGTACTCACTTGCACGCTCGCTGCTCTTTCGTATTGACCCTGAAACCTCGCACGGATTGGCTTTAGGGACGTTAGACGCCTTGCATCGCGTGGGTGGCGTAGCGCCACTGGTGGGTAAGTCGATCGGCGATCCGGTCGAACTGATGGGACTGCGATTTGCCAACCGCGTGGGGTTAGCCGCAGGACTTGATAAAGATGCCGACCATCTTGACGCGCTGGGCGCGCTAGGTTTCGGGTTTGTCGAAGTAGGCACCGTGACGCCCAAAGCGCAGCCGGGTAACCCTAAGCCACGCCTGTTTCGTTTGGCCGGCCATGACGCTATCATCAACCGCTTTGGGTTTAACAACAAAGGCGTTGAGCATCTAGTGGCGCAGGTTAAAAAGCGCCATTATCAGGGCGTGGTAGGGATCAATATCGGCAAAAATCTCAGCACCGCTGTGGACAATGCCCTGGATGACTATCTGATCTGCTTGGACGCTGTTCACTCGGTAGCCGACTATATTACGGTGAATATTTCCTCGCCCAATACGCCAGGGCTACGCACGCTGCAGTTTGGTGAGCAATTGGATGGCTTGCTCGGGCCAATTCGTGAGCGCAGCCGGGCCCTGGACGCGCAAGCTGAGCGCAAGGTGCCGCTATTAATTAAGATTGCACCGGATATGAGCGAAGAGGAAGTTGCGCTGGTGGCAGAAAGCATCGCCCGCAATGAGCTGGATGGCGTGATTGCCACCAACACGACCGTGTCCCGTGAAGCGGTGCAAAGCGACCCGCAGGCGAGTGAGGCGGGTGGGCTTTCTGGCAAGCCTGTTTTTGAGGCGTCTAACGTGGTCATTCGCCTGCTACGTCAGCATTTGCCAACGCTTCCGATTATCGGCGTAGGCGGCATTGATAGCGCGGAAGCTGCGAAGGCCAAGATAGCGGCGGGCGCTGACTTGATTCAGCTCTACTCGGGGCTTATTTATCAAGGACCCAAACTGGTCAATGAGTGTGCCCGTGCGTTAAAGGCGCATTAATTTTTCAGCGTGAATTAAAAAATGCGCATTAAAAAAACATGAGCTAAAAAGCCCGCTGAAACGCGGGCTCCATGTTCCAAAATGAAAATTAAGGAATATATAAATTGCTAGGTCATGACAAGGGGGTTTTTGTGGATACCGGAAATGCCGGTCATTCCGTCCCACTGGTCTCCGCGACCTTCACGCCAACCGCTCATCCAGTATTCGCGTAAATTGACATCTTGACTGGGACAATCATCACGGGAACGGCCGATAACACCTGCTTTATACCCGTGAACATAGGCCCGCTGGAAGCGGTCACGTTTTTGTCGTTTCATTGGCTAACCTCTTTTCATGAAAGCCTTTAAAAAGAAATAGTGCACTATGCCTTTGGCGTTAGGCCCCTATTTCGAGAGCTGACTTCAAGAGCAGGCTGCCAGCCGTGCGCTAATGTCTAGCACTCACGAGCTGAACCGGCTAGGCGGCAACCAAAACAAGCCTTTAGTCCATTAATGACCCGTTAGTCTATTAATGACCAAGACAAGCAACGCATGCGTTTTCAGTAGCTACTCTTTTATTCTTAGATCATGATGGGGGCACTTGTCGACCCCCAAATTGTCATAAGATGTAAATACATTTGCCATATATAGGAATATCGCGCGGTTACGCGCTGCCATGACTATGACCGAAACGAGTCAAAACGCCCCCCTGAACCTGCTGGCGACTTGCCCTAAAGGCATTGAAGGCCTGCTGGCCGATGAGCTGGCAGCGCTAGGCGCGACGCCTGGAAAAACCACCGTGGCCGGCGTGTACTTTACCGCCAGCCAAGCCATCGCCTACCGTGTATGCCTGTGGTCACGCCTTGCCAACCGGATAATTCTGCAGCTGGTTCGCGAGCCGATGATTGAAACGCCGGAGCAACTACGCGACGTGGTTGCCCGCATTGCCTGGACCCAGCACTTGGCGGTTGGCAAAACCCTGGCGGTGGATTTTCATGGCCGCAGTGATCACATTCGCCATACTCGATTTGGCGCCCAAACGGTAAAAGATGGCGTGGTGGACGCGCTACAGCTTGCCGGGCAGGAGCGTCCTTCCATCGATACCAAAACGCCGGATTTGCGTCTCTACGCACATCTGCATCGCGCCAACCTGACCATCGGCATCGACCTTTCGGGGGAGAGCTTGCACCGCCGGGGATATCGTCGTGATGTCGGCCATGCGCCGCTCAAGGAAAACCTCGCGGCAGCGTTGCTGATCCGTGCTGGCTGGCCCGAGCGGGCGAAAGCCGGCGAGCCGTTGATCGATCCGCTGTGTGGTGCCGGCACGCTGCTGATTGAAGCCGCACTGATGGCCGCCGACCAGGCGCCGAACCTGGACCGTGAACGGTTCGGTTTCAAGGGCTGGGCCGGGCACGATGAGACGCTTTGGCTTGAGCAGAAGCGTGAGGCTGAAGCACGCGCCTCGATTGGTCGCAAGCGGTGTAAAACCCAGCTGTTGGGTTTTGACCAAAGCCCGGCGGCGCTATCGGCTGCAAAAACCAACGCGATGCGCGCAGGTATTCCGGCACTTATCACTCTGCACGGGCAGGGCCTTGCTCAGTTGACTCGCCCCGAAACGCTATCGGCAGAACGCGGGCTTCTGATCACTAACCCGCCTTACGGTGAGCGGTTGGGCGAGCTGCCCGAGCTTGTGCGCCTGTATTCCCAGCTGGGTGAAAAAGCCAAAGCGCTGTTTCCTGGCTGGACACTGGCGATGTTTACCGGCAATCCCGACTTAGGACACCGGCTGGGCTTGCGGGCGCACAAGCAGTATGCGCTTAAAAACGGCGCGCTGGATGCCAAGCTGTTGCTGATGGATATTGGTGTGCCAGCGACGGATAGCGGCGCTCAGGCGGAAGCGGAAGTTAAGGGTGTTGATACGCCGCCTAAAACAGCGCCTGCCGTGTCTGAAAACGCGCAGATGTTCGCCAACCGGCTGGGCAAAAACCAGAAACGCCTCAAAAAGTGGCTAAAGCAGAGCGGTGAAACCTGTTATCGGATCTATGATGCCGATATGCCCGAGTTTGCGCTGGCGATTGACCGCTACGGCGACCGCGTACACGTTCAGGAGTACGCCGCACCTAGCTCTATCAATCCAGCTCAGGCTCAAAAGCGCCTGTTTGATGCGCTGGAAGTGCTGCCTGATGCGTTAGGCGTTGACCCCAGCAAGGTGTATATCAAACGCCGTGAGCGGCAAACCGGCACTGCCCAGTACCAAAAGCGTGAGGCCAGCGGTGAGCGTTTTGAAGTGCGTGAAGGCGATGCGCGGCTATGGGTCAACCTGCGCGATTACCTGGATACAGGGCTGTTCCTGGATCACCGGCCGGTACGCCGTATGCTGGGCGAAATGGCCCGCGGCAAGCGCTTTTTGAACCTGTTCTGCTATACCGCCACGGCCACCGTTCAGGCAGCCTTGGGCGGCGCCAGCGACAGCGTCAGCGTCGATATGTCCAACACTTACCTTGAGTGGGCGAAGGATAACTTTACCCTGAACAAGCTCGATCTACGCCTTCACCGCGTGGTACGCGATGACTGTTTCCGCTGGCTGGAAACCGCCGACGCCGAGTTTGATCTGATCTTTATGGATCCGCCGACGTTCTCCAACTCAAAGAAAATGCGCGATACGCTGGATATACAGCGTGACCATCCGCGCCTGGTGGAACTGGCCATGGCCCGGCTCGCCCCAGGTGGCACATTGGTGTTCTCGAACAACCAGCGTCGCTTCAAGCTTGATGACGCGCTTAGCCAGCACTACGCGGTAGAAGAGATCACCTCGCGCACCTTTGATCCAGACTTTCAGCGGCGCACCAACATGCACCACGTGTTCCTGCTGCGTCACCGCCGCTAGAACGTAAAGGCTTGCGGCAGTGATTTCACTTACGCTGTACACCACCCTGGGTTGCCATCTGTGCACCCAGGTGGAAGCCTTGCTGTCAGCGCTTGCCAATCAACCGGTAGCGCTTAAGCGCGTGGAGATCAGCGAGCATGCGGCCTTGCTTGAGCGCTACGGTGAGCTTATTCCGGTGGTGGTGGATAGCCAGGGCAGGGAGCTGACACGTGGATTTGAAGTGGCGCGTATGAGCGATTGGCTAGGCGAGCGCGGCTGGCTTGATGAGCACGCGCTCGCGTCGTTGATGGCGCCTGAAGATTCGCCGCCAAAAGGCATGCGCCTGCATAACGGGCGGCGTTTTCTGGGTTAGTGAGTACTCAGCCCGCTGGGTTTACGCAGGCGTGCTTAAACCTGGCTTAAAAAATAGTGCTTAGAGCAGATCCAGCAGCGAAAGCTGACGCATGGCTTCCTGGCCTTCCGGGGTGTGGTCATCAACGTCCAGCACCTTATGAAAACCGCGCGACTTTTGAATCGTCGTCTCATCTTCCAGCCACATCTGAGCCTGCTCAAGGGTGTCGGCCAGTTGGTGCTTTAAACCGCCAAACTGGGTGCCGATTTGCCCCCAGGCACGACTGAAGATCCAGTCGCCAAACATGTCTTGATGAATATGAACCAGCACATAGTCATGGTCGGTTTCCCACCTAACGATCACAAGCTTACTCCATTGATTGTTCTTAACGCTGGCCTGCCCATGAGGCACTCCCTGTCCCAAATACGATTCTCAAATACCGTTCCTAAATGCCGTTCCCAAATGCTGTTCCCAAATACCATTTCCCAATTCGGTGTGGCGGGCGGTATTGTAAAGCTCGTTATCGCAAACGACCATGTCTGGCGATAAATAGCCTGGGTCTGACTGTAAATAGGCCTGACTGAAATAGATCTGTTTGTCCTGGGGCTTATAAGGATACCGCTGTGAAGCTGATTGTAGATGCCAACATACCCGCCGCCGAGCGCTGCTTTGGTGATTTTGGCTCACTGACCCGCGTGCCGGGGCGTGAGATAAACGCTGAGCACGTCAAAGACGCCGATGCGCTGATCGTTCGCTCCATCACCCAGGTAAATGCCGCGCTGCTTGCCGAGAGCCCGGTACGCTTTGTCGGCACCTGTACGATTGGCACTGACCACATCGACCATGCCGTACTTGCCGAACAGGGCATTGGCTTTGCAAGCGCCCCTGGCTGCAATGCCGAAGCCGTGGTGGACTACGTGCTAAGCAGCCTGCTAACGCTTGCTGAGCGCGATGGCTGGTCGCTTCTGACGCGCACCGTCGGCGTTGTCGGCGTGGGCAATGTGGGCAGCCGTTTGTTGGCGCGGCTAACGGCGTTGGGGATTAAAACGCTGGCCTGTGATCCGCCCAGAGCGGAGCAGGAAGGCGAGCAGGGCTTTGAGTCGTTGGATACGCTGATTGACCGCTGCGATATTCTTTGCCTGCACACGCCGCTGGTAGCGCAGGGGCCGCATGCCACCTATCAGCTGCTTGATGCTCAGCGGATCAACGAGCTGGCCCCCGGCACCGTATTGTTGAATGCAGGGCGGGGCGACTGTGTCGATGGGCTGGCACTGCGCAGCCGCTTAACGGGTAAAGGTGATATTGCCGTCGTTTTGGATGTATGGGAGAGCGAGCCTGAAATCGATGCGAGTTTGCGTGACCTGGTAGCGCTCGCGACTCCGCATATTGCCGGGCATAGCCTGGATGGCAAACTGCGCGGCACCTGGATGATTCAGCAGTCGCTCGCCAGCCATCTTGGCCTTGCCAGTCAGGTGGCGTTTGCCGATATTTGCCCGCCGCCAGCCTTGGCGTCGCTGCATTTGCAGGATGCGCTACCCGTTGAGGATGCCCTGCGTGTGTGCATGCGCGCGGTATACGATGTACGCCGGGATCACGATAGCCTGCAGCGTCAGGTACTCAAGCAGGGTGTTAGGCAGGGTTTTGATACCTGCCGGGCGAACTACCCGCTGCGCCGCGAGTTTGCAACGCTTGGCATAACGCTATCTGGTGGCGCGTTAGCCCTTGAAAGCATACTGCGTGGAGCAGGTTTTAATATACTCACAATGTGACGTCTGTATGCATACAAGTATTGTTGCCCGGCGCTGAGAGCAGCGTCGCTCGATACGGTATATGACTGATTGGCGATAAACGATTTCAGATGAAAGCGCGGCTGAGGAGTGGTAAAAGTAACTTATATCAATAAATAACTAAATTTAGTACAACCGGGCATGGGACATTAAATGACTAATTTACCGACTGGTTTACCGATAGATTTACCGACAGAGGCCATCGGCAGCATACCGCGCTCTGAAACGTTGATGCAGGCACAGCGTCAGTACGATGCAGGACAAATTGATGCGGCGGCCATGAACGCTTTTTATGATGAAGCCGTTCAACAGACGATACGCGAGCTGGAAAATACAGGGTCTCGCATTATTACTGATGGTGAGCAACGCAAGACGCATAGCTTTGCTACCTATTCAGTGGAAGGCGGTAAAAACTTTGCTCCTGATGGCCTCGAAATACCTTTCAGTGATGGTCATGTACGCCGATTGCCGCGCTTGACTGCAGGGCCTTTTCGCTACGCTTTATCCGCAGCAGAAACCCTGCCGATGGCTAAGCAGTATACTCAGCTGCCCATGAAGCAAGCCATTATTTCTGTGTCGGCACTAAGCTTGTTTTATCCTTCAGAGGCCATTGCTGGCTATAGCCGTGAAGCTTTTTTGGACGACTTGATTGACGAGCAGGAAAAAGAGATACGCGGCTGCTTCGCCGCCGGTGCACAAAAGGTGCAGATCGATTTTACGGAGGGGCGGTTGGCTCTTAAGCTCGATCCAAGCGGCAGTGTACTCAACAGCTTTATCGAGCTGAATAACCGGGTTCTGGCGCGGCTCACCGATGCCGAGCGCCAGTCCATTGGCATCCATACTTGTCCTGGCGCCGACCATGACGCCACGCATAGCGCCGATGTGGATTACGCTGAACTTCTTCCCAGCCTCTTTGAACTCAATGCCGGCAGTTTCTATATTGCCATGGCCGCGGAAGCAGACCCTGAACGTGGATTAAAAATCGTCGCCCGCTATCTGAAACCATGGCAGCGCGCGTTTATCGGGGTTATTGATGTCAATAACCCCGATATTGAAACACCTGAAGAGGTTTGCGCTCGCATAATGCAGGCGGCACGCTACATACCCTTGGAGCAGCTAGGCACCACCGATGATTGCGGATTTTCACCGTTCTGTGATGACATCTCTACATCTCGGGCAACCGCTTTTGCAAAAATTAAAGCACGCGTGGAGGGGACAGCGATGGCAGTAGAGCAACTGGCATCGCAAAATGGCGTGCTGCATGGATAAAGCGCCCTTCACCCAAAGCGTAGCCATTTTCGATGCAAGCGAGCGCCTGGTCGACTGGAGCGCGGGGTTCGGCGAAGAGTTTGCGGATGCCGCATCCATCTTGAGCCAGGGCATCAGCGCACGGGATATTTACGCTATGTGCCTGCTACCAGAGCGAGCGCTGGATCTTTCCTGGGCATCAGGCGGCACCCCACCGCCTGTTTTTGAATATATCAATAACCGGCGCTCTATCGCGGTCGAGCAACACCTGGGTGCCAATGGCTATGTTTTTCGTATTGCTCAAAGCACTCAGGCCACGCCTCAGCTTCACCCTTCCATGCTTGATGAAAGCGCTGAACTGCTGCGCTCAGCCGCGTTGCAAATTTCAGCCGCGGTACTTAAACGCCGTGAACAGGAAACCCATCGCCTGCATGAGCTTGCGCTCACAGACGGCCTGACAGGCATCGCCAACCGACGCTACTTCGATGAATTGCTTGATATTGAATGGCAGCGTTGTAAAAAAAGCCGACTACCCCTTTCGACCATTTTCATCGATATCGATTTTTTTAAACGCTATAACGATTTTTACGGACATCTAAGTGGAGATGTATGTCTAAAAATCATTGCCTCGACGCTAAGGGCCAATTTGCACCGTCCAAGAGATCTTGTGGCACGCTATGGTGGCGAAGAGTTTACCTGTTTATTGCCAGAAACCGACCTGCGCGATGCTGCTCATAAAGCCGCAGAACTTGAGAAGGCCATTAGAGCGCTGGCTATTCCGCATGGAAAATCAGAGGCCGCATCCATTGTGACCATTAGTCTGGGCGTTTCCACGGCGCAGTGCATTATGGGCGATGATTCGTCGGTGCTGATAAGAGCTGCTGATCAATTACTTTACGATGCCAAGGCAGCCGGAAGGGGGTGTGTACGCTCGGCGCTTTGCACATCCATGGGTTAGCCGTATCGGGCTTGTGTACGGAAAAGTACATCAAAAAGTGGATAGTAAAGCGTTGCAACGTGGCAATCTCAGCCTGCAATAGCAGGGCAGTATCGAGATCGCCACGTGATATTGGCTAATTAAGACTTACTGGCGATAAGCCGCTTCTTTCAGCGCCCGAATACGCTCATCTAGCGGCGGGTGACTAGCAAACAGCTGCTCAAGCAACGAGCGCGTCTGGCCTTTGGTGATCGCCATGGCACGCATGGTGTCAGGCATTTGGTCCGGCAGTTCGGTTTCCGCTTTCAGCCGGGCGAGGGCGTTCACCATGGAGCCCGTACCTGCTAACCGAGCACCAGCTTCGTCGGCACGGTATTCGCGGTAGCGTGAGAACCACGCAACGATAGCCGAAGCCACAATTCCAAATACAATTTCCGCAACAATGACTACCGCGAAGTAGCCCATAAAGCCCAGACCGCCTTCGCCGCCGCTACGGCTTTTAAGAAAACCATCCACCAGCTGAGCCACCACGCGGGCAAAGAACATTACAAAGGTGTTTACCACGCCCTGAATCAGCGCCAGCGTTACCATGTCGCCATTGGCCACGTGGCCAATTTCGTGGGCAAGCACCGCGCGCACCTCGTCAGGGCGCATCCGGTTTAAAAGCCCGGCTGACACCGCCACCAGCGCGTCATCCTTATTCCAGCCCGTAGCAAAGGCGGGGCAGGGAAGATGCCTACCTCGGGCGTTTTAATGCCTGCCTCGCGGGAGAGCTCTGCCACCGTATCTACCAGCCACTGCTCGGTGGCGTTGGAGGGAGACTCAATAATTACCGTGCCGGTACTACGTTTCGCCATCCATTTGGAAATAAACAGCGAGATCAGCGAGCCGACCATGCCGAAGATAAAGCAGAAGATCAGCAGGCTGGTAAAGTTGATTCCCTGGCTGCGTAAGTAACCCTCAACGCCAAACAGGCGCAGCGTAATACTGGCGACAAGCAGCACCGCCAGGTTGGTGGCTAAAAACAGCACAATTCGCATCATGGTGCAGGTTCTCCGTAAGAGGTCATCAATGCGTTACCGGGTTTTCAAGCCCTAGAATGCTTGTTTAGATACGTACACTTCATGGCAGTTTCAAGTCACAGCGCGCTTTATTGGCGGTAGCGCGACAGGAAATTAGCGAATCTGTCCAGAGCGTCGCCTAGCTGGTCGGCCCAGGGCAACGTCACGATGCGCACGTGATCGGGTTCCGGCCAGTTAAACGCCGTGCCCTGCACCAGCAGAATCTTCTCCTGCAAAAGCAGGTCCAGCACCAGTTTCTGGTCATCCTGAATATTGAAGACCTTGGGATCTAGGCGCGGAAACGCATAGAGCGCGCCTTTCGGCTTGACGCAGGATACCCCAGGGATGGCATTGAGCTTCTCCACCGTGATATCGCGCTGAGCCAATAAGCGGCCACCCGGCAGAATTAAATCATTGATGGACTGGTAACCACCCAGCGCCGTTTGAATCGCATGCTGGGCAGGTACGTTGGCGCACAGACGCATGGAGGCCAGCATGGTCAGGCCCTGAATAAAGTCTTTGGCGCGCTGTTTGGCAGTCGTGCCGGAAATCGTCATCCAGCCGGAGCGAAAGCCCGCGCAGCGGTAGCTTTTCGACAGCCCGTTCATGGTAATCACCAACTGGTCATCGTCTGCCAGGGCGCCGGTCGCGGTATGTTCTACGCCGTCATAAAGGATCTTGTCGTAGATCTCATCAGAGAACACTACTAGGTTGTGCTCTTTGGCCACGGCCAATACGTCGCGCACCACGGCCGGTGGATAAACTGCGCCGGTCGGGTTGTTGGGGTTAATCAACACAATCGCGCGGGTACGGCTGGTGATCTTGGTGCGGATATCGGCAATATCCGGGGTCCAGTCGGCCTGCTCATCGCATAAGTAATGCACCCCGTGACCACCTGAAAGGTGGGCGGCTGCAGTCCATAGCGGGTAGTCCGGCGCGGGGATCAGGACTTCATCGCCATCGTTTAATAGCGCCTGCATGCACATCACGATCAGCTCGGATACACCGTTGCCGATGTAAATATCTTCAATGCCAACGCCCGGAATTTCCTTGCGCTGGCACTCCTGCATGATCGCCTTGCGCGCCGAGTATAGGCCTTTGGAATCACAATAGCCCTGGGCGGTGGGCAAGTTGCGCATCACATCCTGCAAAATCTCTTCAGGTGCTTCAAACCCAAACGGTGCCGGGTTGCCAATATTAAGCTTTAAAATCCGCTGGCCTTCATCTTCCAGCCGTTTGGCGTGGTCAAGAACCGGGCCACGGATGTCGTAGCAGACGTTATGCAGCTTGTGGGATTTTTTTAGCATCTGGGGAGGCGCTTGAAGCTGAGAGGTTTCCATGTGTGATTTATCCAAGAGTGTCCAAAGGCCGTGCGACGGCACCGGTCGGTTTGCTCATTATGCGTCGGAAAGTACTTGATTGTCTTCGTCGTTATGCACAATAGGCGGCGGAATATCGTTAGGCGTTTCAAGCGTCAGGCGGCCAAGCTTGCCATCACGCAGTTCGTGGAGCAGCACTTCGGCACCACGGTGCAAATCCACTTCGCCGCCCGCGCGTAGACCGCCCCGTTTACCGGCAATTTCTTTCAAAATGGCATGGCCATCAAACCCGGCAATCGCCAGGAAGTCCGGTTTTTTTGGCCCATCCGCATCGACTTCATTGCTAACCGGCGCCTCATAGGTGGGCAGGGCCTTTAGCTTATAGCGAGCGGTCAGCTCAGTGGGGTAGCGCTTGGCAAGCTCGGCGCTGGTCACAATCGCCACGTCGGTATACTCGATCGCGGTATCCCGAATAGCCCCGCTTGCCGCCAGCCGGTAGGCGCTTGCCTGGTCTTCAATTTTGGGCCACAGCACCCCAGGCGTATCAATCAACGCCACGCGCCCATCAATACGTACCTTTTGCTGGCGCTTGGTTACCGCCGGCTCGTTGCCGGTTTTAGCAATTTTTCGCCCAGCCAGGCCGTTAATCAGCGTGGATTTCCCCACGTTGGGAATGCCCATCACCATCACCCGAACGTCGCGGTCGGCGCGTACGGCACCTGCAAGCTCGTGGCAAAGCTTGGGGATTTTCTTGAGCTCACGGGTGTTGGTCGTGGTGATCGCAAGCGCTCGGGTATCGTCCTGGGCATCAAAAAACGCCACCCATTCGGCGGTGCGCTCAGGGTCGGCAAGGTCCGTCCGGGAGAGGATTTTCAGCACCGGCTTGTGCCGGGTCAGCTCGGCCAGCATCGGGTTGGCGCTGGAGTAGGGCAGGCGTGCGTCCAATACTTCAATGACCACGTCGATTTCCGGCAGCGCATCCTTTATCTGGCGGCGGGCCTTGTTCATATGTCCGGGGAACCAGCCGAGCATGAGTTTCTCCTACAAGCACAAAAAACGGGCATAAAAAAGCGAGCAACCATTCTACCAGATGGTGCCCGCTTTGCCGGAGTTCGTTATACGTTTATGGCGTAACGCTTACTCGTCCGGATGGAACTCAAGCGATACGGAGTTGATGCAGTAGCGAAGCCCCGTAGATTCCGGCGGCCCGTCAGGAAACACGTGACCCAAATGAGCATCGCAGTGGGAACACACTACTTCCGTACGCACCATGCCGTGAGACGTATCGCTATGCTCTTCAACACGGTGGCTGCCAAGCGGCCTGTCGAAGCTTGGCCAGCCACAGCCAGCATCAAACTTGTGCTCGTTTTCAAACAGCGGCGCATGGCAGCAGACGCAGTGATAAATACCCTGAGCGTCGCGAACCTGATAATCGCCCGTAAAAGGGCGCTCGGTGCCTTTCTCACGTGCTACCCGGTACTGCTCGGGGGTCAGCTGTTCACGCCACTGCTCGGGGGATTTTTCAATTTTGGCCATTTAATGTCTCCTTTCCCTCTATTACTTGCAGGCTAGCGTACTCTTTTCAGTAAAGACAGATTTTGGTAAGACAGAACACATCAGTAAACACACAACCTCTGATGGTTAAGAGCAGGGTCTGCTGAGACAGCATAGCATCCACCTGAGTTCGGTGGGCTAAAGGACGTAACCGCCGGTTAATAGTAAAGGTAAGCACGGGGCTTAACAGAGCTTTGTGCACAGATAGAAAGCAGAGCGATATCAGAGTACTTGACAGAAACTCATGCTCTGAGTAATATACGCGCCACCTCGACGAGGCAATGAAACGTCCCATTCGTCTAGTGGTCTAGGACACCGCCCTTTCACGGCGGTAACAGGGGTTCGAACCCCCTATGGGACGCCAATTACATCGTTAGGGTATCGGAGTGCGGGAATAGCTCAGTGGTAGAGCATCGCCTTGCCAAGGCGAGGGTCGAGAGTTCGAATCTCTTTTCCCGCTCCAATTTGGTTGTGTGGTTAAGTAAGTGCAGGTCGAGAGCTGGTGCGCCAGTCCGATCGAATCTCTTTTCCCGCTCCAAAAAACGTCCCATTCGTCTAGTGGTCTAGGACACCGCCCTTTCACGGCGGTAACAGGGGTTCGAACCCCCTATGGGACGCCAATCCGATTACGAAAAATTGATTAAGCGGGAATAGCTCAGTGGTAGAGCATCGCCTTGCCAAGGCGAGGGTCGAGAGTTCGAATCTCTTTTCCCGCTCCAATCAAGCAAAATATTGATAAGTTAGATGTTTATACGTCCCATTCGTCTAGTGGCCTAGGACACCGCCCTTTCACGGCGGTAACAGGGGTTCGAACCCCCTATGGGACGCCATCTAGCAAGTGCATGTTTACGTTGCGGGAATAGCTCAGTGGTAGAGCATCGCCTTGCCAAGGCGAGGGTCGAGAGTTCGAATCTCTTTTCCCGCTCCATGTAAACACCTGCCCAGGTTTGATTTGTTGTACTTTCCCTCGCTGTAACCTTTCTATTGCATCATGTGTTTATTAGTGGCGCCCTTGAGCGTTATTTCGCATGTCTGCTACTTCGTTAAGCTTATTGCACTTTACTACGCTGGCTTGAAAAAAAAGCGCAATGCCCCGATATCATGGCTTTTCAAGCTCAAGCATTTTTATGCCCCTATTTTGCTGACAGGACATCTTTATGGCCGAACCGGCATTGTCTATCCGTGGCCTTACAAAGGTGTACGGCAACGGCTTTCAAGCGTTAAAAGGTATTGATCTCGACGTCCAACAGGGCGATTTTTTTGCCTTGTTGGGCCCCAACGGCGCGGGTAAATCCACCACCCTCGGCGTGGTGTGCTCACTGGTGCAGAAGTCGGAAGGCAAGGTGTCGATTTTTGGTATCGATATCGACAAGGACTTCGCCAAGGCCAAGTATCAGCTGGGTGTGGTTCCCCAGGAGTTCAACTTTAACCAGTTCGAGAAGGTGCTTGATATCGTGCTAGCCCAGGCGGGCTATTACGGCATGACCCGCCGTGAAGCGCTGCCGCGTGCCGAGCAGCTACTGCGTGACCTTGGCCTATGGGACAAGCGCAACGGCAACGCGCGCATGCTTTCCGGCGGTATGAAGCGTCGCCTGATGATTGCTCGGGCGCTGATGCACCGCCCCAAGCTATTAATTCTAGATGAGCCTACGGCAGGTGTGGATATCGAACTGCGCCGCAGCATGTGGGAATACATGCGCCGCATCAATCAGGATGAAGGCACCACGATTATTCTGACCACTCACTATCTGGAAGAAGCGGAAAGCCTGTGCCGCAATATCGCGATCATCAATCATGGCGAAATTGTCCGCAATACCAGCGTGCGCCAACTGCTCGCCGAGCTTAATACCGAAACCTTCCTGCTTGATTTAGCCGAGCCGGTTAGTTCGCCGCCTGTGATCGAAGGGTTTGAAATTACCCAGGTTGAGCCTTCGCAGCTGGCGCTGGTGATTCATCGCGGCCAGCAGTTGAACGATGTGTTTAAAGTGTTAAGCGAGCAGGGGATGCAGGTGGTTTCCATGCGCAACCGCGCCAACCGGCTGGAAGAGATGTTCGTATCAATGGTAGAGGCAGGCAACAACGCGATAGATAAGCGCGCCGAACTGGATAAGGAGGCGCAGGCATGAATGCAACGCAAACGTTCGTAGCGCTCTGGACACTGGTACTTAAAGAGATCAAGCGCTTTACGCGCATCTGGCCGCAAACGCTGCTGCCGCCGTCTATCACCATGGCGATGTACTTCATCATTTTCGGCAATCTGATTGGCTCGCGTATTGGGGATATGGACGGTTTCTCCTACATGGACTTTATCGTCCCCGGCCTGATCATGATGTCGGTGATCACCAACAGCTACTCTAACGTGGCCTCAAGCTTCTTCTCGAACAAGTTTCAGCGCTCGGTGGAAGAGCTGATGGTTTCGCCCATGCCGAACTGGGTGATTCTATCCGGGTTTATTTTAGGCGGCATGGCGCGTGGTTTGGGCGTCGGCCTGATCGTCACGCTGGTATCGCTATTCTTTACCCAACTGACGGTCGAGCATCCGTTATTAACCATACTGGTGGTGGTATTAACCTCGGCGCTGTTCTCGATTGGCGGCTTTATCAACGCGCTGCTGGCCAACAAGTTTGACGATATTTCTATCGTGCCGACGTTTATTCTGACCCCGCTGACCTACCTGGGCGGCGTGTTCTACTCCATTTCCATGCTGCCCAATTTCTGGCAGGGCGTGTCGATGTTGAACCCCATCCTGTACATGGTTAACGTCTTCCGTTACGGGTTCCTGGGCGTATCGGATATTCCGGTAGGCTGGGCGCTGGCGGCCATCTTTGGCTTTATCATTGTGCTATTTTTCGTCGCGCTAAGCATGCTGGAGCGTGGCAAAGGCATTCGCAGTTAAGCGTATTACCGTTATCAAGATACCGTTGATAAAGTTACCGTTTATAAAGAGAGCACTGCCCTATGGCACATCGCCCCGATACCTTAGAGCACGCGCCCCTGGGGCGCGATTCCGCCTACCCAGAGCAGTACGATGCCGAGCTACTGTTCCCCATTCCGCGCGCCGCCAACCGCGCGCCGCTAGGGATTGAAGAGGGCAAGCTGCCTTTCGTGGGTGAGGATGAATGGCACGCCTTTGAGGTTTCCTGGCTGAACGCCCGCGGCAAGCCCATCGTGGCCGTGGCGCGTTTTCGCCTGCCGGCGGATTCGCCGAGCCTGATCGAATCCAAATCCTGGAAGCTCTACCTCAACAGCTTTAACCAGACGCGTGTGGAAAGCCGCGAGGCAGTGGTCGAAACGTTGACGCGCGACTTGAGCGCGGCTGCCGGTGCCCCGGTAAGCGTTGAGCTACTCGGTGTGGAAGACGCCGAGCTTGCCCCTCAGCCGTTACCTGGCGACTGCCTGGATGAGCTGGACATCGAAGTAAGCGATTACACACCCAGCGCTGCCCATTTAGCGGTAAGCGATGAGGTGGTGGAAGAAACGTTGCACTCGCACCTGCTCAAATCCAACTGCCCGGTGACCGGTCAGCCCGACTGGGGCAGCGTGATGATTCGCTATAAAGGCCCGAAGCTTGATCGCGAAGGGGTGCTGCGCTACCTGATCGGCTATCGCCAGCATCAGGACTTTCACGAGCACTGTGTCGAGCATATCTTCACCGACCTGATGGCGTACGCCAAACCCACCGAGCTTTTGGTACTCGCGCGCTATGTGCGCCGGGGCGGGTTGGATATCAGCCCCTGGCGCGCCACGCCCGGCCTTGCGCCGCCAAGCCCCTTGCGTCTGGCAAGACAGTAAGCGACTGCGCTACAGTAGTGGCTAACTGATTGATAGGATGAAACCAAATGGATGGACTCACGCTTCTTCATAGCCGTAGCTCAATGGGCAAGTTGGTTGAGCCTGCGCCCACTGCCGAGCAGATGGACGCCATTTACCAGGCAGCCCTACGTGCCCCCGACCACAAAGAGCTACGCCCCTGGCGGTTTATTGAGTTCACCGGGGAAGGGCGTACGCGCCTGGGTGAGCTGTTTGCTGAAGCTGAGTTTCAGGAAGACCCCAGTGCCGACGACGACACGCTGAATTCAGCCCGTAAAAAGCCGCTGCGCGCGCCGATGATTATCGCCGTGATTGCCAAGGTAACGCCGGATCTTCCCAAAGTGCCCAAAATGGAGCAGGTGATTTCCGCAGGCTGTGCCGCCCACGGCATCTTGCTGGCGGCCCACGCACAGGAGCTGGGTGCCATGTGGCGTAGCGGCAAGTACGCCTTTGACCCCGTGGTACGCAAAGGGCTTTCTCTGGAAGAAGACGACGAAGTGGTCGCGTTTATCTACCTGGGCAACCTGGGCGGGCGCCATAAGCCGCTGGCCGAGCACAATGTGGCTGACTTTGTAGAGCGTTGGACATAGGGGGCAATAGCCATGCGACAGCCCGGTGTACCTCATCCACGTTTGCCACTTCCTGAAGGCCAGGAAGACTTGGCCGCCTTTCAGAAGTGGTTAAGTGAAGCAATCCCGATGGTAGGTGCCATGGGGATTGAAAGCATGTCGCTGCATAACCAGTCGCTTACCTGGCAGTTGGCCCTGATGCCCAACCTGAACGATAAAGGCACTGGCTTTGGTGGCGCGCTAAGTGCGCAAACCACGCTACAGGGCTGGTGTTGGGTAACGCTGTGGCTGCGTGGGCAGGGGCTCGCACGCGATGTAGTGGTTGCCGAGGCCACGCAGCGCTTCCTGGCCCCGGTAACCGGCGACTACCGCCTGATATGCACGCCAGAAGAGCCTGATGGCGTTGAGCAGCTAACTCAAAAGCTTGCCGAACGGGGCAAAGGGCGCATCGTGCTAACCCAGCAGCTCTACTGTGGCGATGCGCTCTGCCTGGAAGCCCACGGCAGCTACGCGGTGTTATCAAGCAGCGATGCTTAGCACTAATGAATAGCGGCAAGCCACTGATTCTGAAAAAGGCTTGCTATTTGGCCGTTTAAACCATAGTATATGCGCCGTTCTGTCGCGAAAGGCACAGCCTAAGTGATTGAACCAAAATGTGGAGAGGTGTCCGAGTGGTCGAAGGAGCACGCCTGGAAAGTGTGTAAGTCGTAAGGCTTCGAGGGTTCGAATCCCTCCCCCTCCGCCAGAATTAAAAAAGCCCCGTAAATCAATAGATTGCGGGGTTTTTTGTTTGCCAATTTCACTACTCAATTTCACCACTTTTTTCACTACTTTCCCTACCTGTAGCTTGAAGAGCTAAGTGCAGAAATGCACTTTGACCCAGTAGAATATCTGGCGTGTGAGCATCGGTGCTAAGCAAGGCCAAGAGCTACCCCCTAGGAAAGCTCTGACAATTACAGAATATCGAGCAGGGTTCTTTTAATACTGGAATTCCAGTAATTACGGGAATTCCCCGTGGTTAGCACAAGCATGGCCCTATAAGCTCCTACAGGCGCGATGGAGAGGCTTTAGGGTTTGGGGTATGGTAAGTAGTAGGTTGCCTGTAAGCAGCCTTAAATCAGCGTACAGGCGAGAAGGGTTAAGCTGTTCGACTTGCCAAGGGTTTACGCAGTGGCAGAGTGTGCCTCTTTCACTTCAGTCTGCACCGCATAAACAGTGCTGGTACTTGCTGGCGCTAGCTTGGCTACTTTCCTAACGCTGAAACCTGCTGCTAACAATTCTCGTATACGCTGGCGCTTTTCTTCATCCGCTGGGCGTCCCTTGTATTTACCCTCTTGCTTTGCCTTTACTATGCCTTGTTGCTGGCGCTCACGTCTCTGTTCGTAGTCCTTGCGGGCGATAGCAGCCATCATATCTAGCATCATTGAGTTGATTGCATCTAGCATGCGAGCAGTAAACTCATCTCCGCTGGTGTCCTTCATGCTTTGGTGGCTG
This sequence comes from Halomonas sp. AOP7-B1-5, assembly GCF_052353045.1. Lineage (NCBI taxonomy): Bacteria > Pseudomonadati > Pseudomonadota > Gammaproteobacteria > Oceanospirillales > Halomonadaceae > Halomonas > Halomonas sp. AOP7-B1-5. Next base: position 48,910 of record NZ_JBQTDC010000031.1, read on the forward strand.
GTGGGCAGGTCTACGGCGACCACACGCAGCCCTTTGGCATCAATCTCAGCACGTAGGCGCTTCCAGTCGTCACGCGGCAGACGTGACAAGCGGTCGATAGCTTCCACTAACAGTACATCTCCTGGCTGCGCGTCGTTCAGAAGGCGTCGCAATTCCAAGCGTTCAGCTTTGGCCCCTGAAGCGTTCTCCGTGTAGTAGTTGGCGATGCTGCTACCTTGGCCTTTAGCGAAAGCAGTCAGTTGCTCACGGGCACGGCTGGCATCTTGATCTTCTGTACTGGCGCGTAGGTAGGCACGAATAAACATCAGTTAGGCTCGCTTTGTGGTGAGGTGTATCGGTTTGGGTTGAGTTCGTTAAGTGTATCGGTTTGAGTTAATTTCCGATAATAACGATACGCTATAAGCCGCTCACTTTTTATATCGGTTGAGGTATACCCTATTCGATACACCTTTGACACCATGCACTATCAGCGTATGCACCCTTGGGGTGGGGCTTGGCAATCCTGCTAGGCATTCTTAGGTAGATTCTAGTAAAGTGACTAAGGCAGGGCATTGAAGCTACTACTTACGCTAATCGAGGGAAGACAACCATGAAAACCAAACTAGCTATTGCAGCCTTGATCCTAGCATCATCCACTAACGCATTAGCTTCATCCCCAGACTACAATCCAGAAAACAACCTTGAGGTGTGTACTCGCATCGAAGGGCTGGCTAAGGAGGCATTAGACCTACGTATTCAGGGAGGAACCTACACGCAATTAGTCTCCACATTCCGCCCCTACCAGGCTTTATTGCTTGAGGCATTTGACTATCCTTTGAATCAGAGTCGATCTAGTGAAGAGCTAATTAACGCCTTTGGTGAGAATATGTATCGTACCTGTATCACTGGTGGTATGGTGTTTATGAATGGTCAACGTCTAGTGATTCTGCTTTGATCTCCGATTTCGGAGATTTTGAGGGTGGCACCATTTCTAATTTTGAACTGATTGCAACCTTGCCTGATTGCACTCATGTAGGGGTATGGCCTCAGCTATGCTCCTGAGAGCTCCTGAGAGCTTCTGTAGGCGTGCTAGAGGCGTTTTAAGGGGCTAGGGTAGGCTACCCTACTGGGAGGTGCTAGAGCGTCTAATTTTAAGGGTTTTCTAGGCGCTATTGTAGAGAAGAGGAGGGCTTAACACTTAGCACAAACAAAAAGAGCCAGAACCCCGTATAAACGAGGCTCTAGCTCTGCTGAGTGACTGAGGGGGCATTTTAGCCACTCTCTTAGTTGATCATTATTTGATCAATAATGGTGGGGAGTCTTCCCTTGCGCTGTTGCCTTAATCTGGGATGTTCAGGGGTGTGTAGGTGGCTGCTGCTTGCTGTTTGAACTTCTCTATCAGCTTCTCTCGCTCTGCTTCTTGCTTAGCACGTTGCTTCTCCTCTTCTGCTTCAAGGAGCTGCTGTAGTAGGAGAGACTGGTAGTGTTGGTGTTCTGCTTCCAGTTCTTCAACATAGCGTTGCTTAGTTTCTTTCTTTACTGCTTCAAGGTCTTCAGTTAGTAGATGCTCTGGTTTGATGAGGGCAATAACATAAGGGCTAAAGTTGAGATCCATCAAAGGTAGTTGAGTCTCTAATCTGTACCCTTCTAAGATAAGCCTCTCAAACTCTTCTAGAAGAGGCTTGTGGAGACTGTGGCGGATAAGGTGCTTACTCTGGGGGGATTGTTCATAGTGGGTTACTGCAGCCTCAATCTTGGCATCTAGCTCTTCTTGGTTAAACTGGCGGGGTGTGCCTTTGATTGTAGTTTTCTCTTTTGCTTTAGACATGTTTAGTTCTCCTGTTATGGATAGTTGGTTTGCTCTTTGTGGGCGCTCTTAAAGGCGGGAAAAACACTCTCGCTTTCAGCTCGGCAATAGTCACTACGCTTTGCTACGTTCCTATTGCTACTGCAACCTAGTTTTAAAAAAGGCTGTGCAAACCCTTCATACCCTTCATAAACGCTCTGGGAGCCACGGATCGTGGGGGGTAGAGGCTATGAGGGCTTGCATAAATAGCCTTCATAGTGGTTTCATAGCCTTCATAGTCAGAGTGAGGTTTTCGGTAGAGATGCCTCTAACTGCTTTGGTGGAGTGGCTTTACTGAACCCCTCTTCAAGTCCTTTTGGCGTTATGTAGTACTTCTGGGATGATCCTCTTTTGTCTTTGCAACCTGATTTAAGTAAGGTGCTTGCGATAGCTACATCTGATACCGACCGATCAAAGTTGCCAGCAATCTTGCCCTTCACCCACTGAAGAGTAAGAACGGGGTGCTCTTCGATGATGGGAAGTAGTAGCTCTTCTAACCTGTCTTCAGTAGAAAAGCCCATCATCTCCTTTTTGCTGTCTGTAGATGGAGGGGCATCTGTTGCCCTAAAATTGCTCAGGTTGACTTGCTGTAGGTAGTCCCTTACTAGCTGAAAGCCACCATCTAACAGCCAGGGCTTCAATTTGTCATTTATGAAGGCTGAGGTTTCCGTTTGGCTTTCTTTGTGGCTTATGAACTCAGGAACCCAGAACCTTCTGTCTCCTTTCTCTAGTATCAGTGGTACGTGGCTATTGCTGGTTACGATGAAGTTAATGTAGTTGTCTATGGTGATGGTCGACTTGTGCTTCCGTTTAAGCGGTATTGTGGAATTGCCTTGGAAAGACTTTAAAGCGTCTGTGGTAGACTTCTTGCTCTTATACACTTCATCAATCAATAGCAGAGTTTTACCCTGAACTATGTCGTTGAAGTCTCCTACGACGTCCTTCAGCCCACACACTGCTACACTCTGCTTTCCTATCAAGTTAGATAAAAGTGTTTCGACAAGAAAGCCTTTCCCGACTCCATGATCACTTTTTAAAACAGGGGTGGCAATTATCCTTTGTTCTGGCTTTCTTACCGCGTGGGCTAACCACCACCCAAAATACTTGCGCTCCATATCGTTTGGGAACCATCTTTCCAGAAACTCTAAAAACAAAGATACTTGAGAGCGGTCTACTTTATTGCCGGAAGGCTTTAAAGCAGGAGGCTGCCAAAGGTTTAGGGTTCCGTCTGACACTCTGGGGCCATTTGGTAAGAAGACTTCTCCGTATACCCAATCTAGGCATTTAAGTAGGTATCGGGGTTCTGGTGAAGGGTTGTTGCTGTGTTTGGAGTAGTAGTCGCAAAGAATATCAAGGTCAGCCTGTTCACTGTTGGTAACAACATCTTTGATGCGAGGAAAGGAGTTGCCAGAAGAAAGGCGAATAAAGCGACTCTTTACGGCTTCAATTGCTTGTAAGTTAAATTGTTTTGGGATCTGGTGTGCAGTTTTGGTCATTGTTTACCTCGATTAAATGGGCATGGGAGTTTGTCTTCATATCAGCAAAAGTCTTAGAGATGATTACGTTTATGGTGTGGTTGGTGCTGGTAAAGCCGTAGAGATCCATTAGCTCTAGCAGCTCTTTGGAGGCGCGTTCGCTCAAGTGGGTTCGCATTCGCATAGTGCAAGCTCCTGATAGTAGCCAATAGATTCCTTAACCGACTTCAGGCTATCTAGGAGCTGGTTAAGGGGGTGAGGGTTAAAGGGGTGTGGCAAGCCATCAGCAATTCTTTGCTTGATAAAGTTTTGGTATTGGCGGTCGGTCATGGCTGGATGCTCTGATTGGCGAAGGCGTCTAACTCTTACTTGGCAAGTTGAAGAGCAGAATACCTTGTCAATACGCTTGCCTGTGATTGGCTTCCCGCAGCAGATACAGAGTGATTTGTAGTGTTTAGGCAATAGTTATCCTCCAATGGTGTTTGGTGATTTGAGTTATGAGCTTGGGGATAGCAGACACAAAAAAAAAAGGAGGCTCCGTGGGCCTCCTCCAAAGTGCTGCTTTTTGAGGGTACAGTGTGGAGTGTCCGTGACAACACTTTTTTCCCACCTAGTCATTTCATCTTACCATGGAATAATGCCAAATGTCAAGCATTTTCAGACAAAAAAGTCAAGTTTTTTTTCTCAATATTTCTGGAGGCCGCATTCTGCCTAGGGTTTTGGCTTTAACAGGTAATTCTTGGGAGTGACTGAAGTGAAGCAAGGCGGGGATTCCTGCCGCACTAATTATGCGGATTCGCACATTTACCCTGTCGAGTCTAAGCGGGGCCGTAATGGAGGAACCTACGTCGTCAAGGATCTTGTGTGGGCGTGTTAGAGGCGTTTAATAGGTGAGGGTAGGCTACCCTGCTGGGTAAGGGCTAGGTCGGCTCACAGACGCTTACAGATGCCTTCTAGGGCATTCTTGAAGTTAACCAGGGTGGGTGAAGTTGTAGTGAAGTAGCTCAATGGCTTCCCGCTTCTGTTCCATTGAAGCGCCAGCACTGTAGACATCGAACGTTATTGAACCAGTCTCATGTCCAACGATTGCAGGGATAACTAGCGCTGGCGCTCCTTTATGTTGCATTTGGGTTAC